>NZ_CP013141.1:563195-815870 GCF_001442535.1 Lysobacter antibioticus
GCGCCGAGTCCGCCGGCCGCCCCGGTCACCAGCACGACGCGGCCGGCCAGGGCCTGCTGCGTCGCCGCGGTCGTGGCTGCCGTCGAACTCACTGCGCCTGGGTCTCGCTGATCATGCGCGCCAGTTCGCCGGACTCGTAGAGTTCCATGGTGATGTCGCAACCGCCGATCAGCTCGCCGTGGATGAAGAGCTGCGGGAAGGTCGGCCAGTTCGAGTAACGCGGCAGATTGGCGCGCACCTCCGGATCTTCGAGCACATTGACCGTATGCAGCGTGGTCGCGCCGGCGGCCTTGAGCGCCTGCACGGCACGGCTGGAGAAGCCGCACATCGGGAACTGCGCGGTGCCCTTCATGAACAACACGATCGGGTGGGCTTCGACCTCGGCCTGGATCCGTTCCATAACGGACATGGGTACTGCTCCTGCGATGGTTTGTTGCCGACTTTGACGGTTCAGCAACGAAACGTGGGGATAGAATATGAATTGTAAGCCTACATGGCGCCGCCGACGCGTCCGTCCGGGAATGGTTTCATGCCCGCAACGGACTGCCGCCCGCGGCGTCCCTGCTAGCCAGCCCCCCGAATTCTGCAAGGAGCCCGCCAATGGCCATCGAATTGCCCGCCCTGCCCTACGACCGCACCGCGCTCGAGCCCACCATCTCCGCCGAGACCATCGACTTCCACTACGGCAAGCACCACAAGGCCTACGTCGACAACCTCAACAAGATGATCGAGGGCACCGAGTTCGCCGCGCTGTCGCTGGAAGAGATCATCAAGAAGTCGCAGGGCGGCATGTTCAACAACGCCGCGCAGATCTGGAACCACACCTTCTACTGGAACTGCCTGTCGCCGAAGGGCGGCGGCGAGCCGACCGGCAAGCTGGCCGAGCTGATCAACAAGGCCTTCGGCGACTTCGCCAAGTTCAAGGAAGAGTTCACCAAGACCGCCGTCGGCACCTTCGGCTCCGGCTGGGGCTGGCTGGTGCAGCGTCCGGACGGTTCGCTCGCCCTGGTCAGCACGCCCAACGCGGCGACCCCGTTGACCGGCGAAGACACCGCCCTGCTGACCTGCGACGTCTGGGAGCACGCCTACTACATCGACTACCGCAACGCCCGCCCGAAGTACGTCGAGGCGTTCTGGAACCTGGTCAACTGGGACTTCGTCGCTTCCAACCTGAAGTAAGCGCAAGCCTCATCGCGATACCGAACGGCCGGGGAAACCCGGCCGTTTTCGTTGGCCGGCCGGACCGGCCCGCCCCGATCACAGGCCGCCGATCACATGCCGAGCGCCTCGCAAGCCGGGCCTTCATCGCGGTAGCGCCAGCGGAACGGAATGCCCAGCGACCCGGTGCGAAAACGGCATTCCACTGTTTCGCCCATCCGCAGCATTTCATAGTTCGCTCGGCTGGCCTGGACGGAAATGTCGCCGCGACCGGCCGAGTCGCGAAAGACCACGACCGGCGAACCGCCACCGCGGGTACCGGAAACGAACTTGTGTATCGCCGCTCCCCGATACGTCGCCCAGCCTTTCGCGCCGACCGCATTGGCCAGCAGCACATACGGCCCGGACATGAGTATCAGCACCCCGCA
The DNA here is from genome assembly GCF_001442535.1 of Lysobacter antibioticus. NCBI lineage: Bacteria > Pseudomonadati > Pseudomonadota > Gammaproteobacteria > Lysobacterales > Lysobacteraceae > Lysobacter > Lysobacter antibioticus. The sequence continues at coordinate 564,782 of NZ_CP013141.1, forward strand.
GGTGCCTATCGCGAGCACCGGGCCCTTCCAGCGCGACCTGCCGCTGCCCAGCAGCCAGTGCCAGTAGCGCGCCATGAAGCCGGCCACGATGATGGCCCATGGCAGCCATAGCCATCGCATGGCTTCGTCGAAGCCGGCGTTGAAGGGCGTCCAGAACAAGAACAGCGACGCTATGCCCAGCAGCATCCACAGCAGATACAAAGCGCCACCGTAGTGCGTCAGCAGGCGCGGCGGCCTGCGCTCGGGCCGATGGAACCAATTCATACCGCTCGGCCAGCCCGCTCAGGCCAGCCGTTCGATCACCGGCGCGACCTGATCGTTCCGTCCGAGCGCGGCACCGACCCGCTGCAGGGCCTGGGCGAGCTCGCCGGCGCTATCGGCGCGCAAGGTCGCGTGGCCGACCTTGCGACCCTCGCGCGAAGACTTGCCGTAATCGTGCCAATGCCCGCCGGCTTCGCTGAGCACCGGCCCGGCCTCGGGCATGACGCCGATCCAGTTGAGCATGCAGGCCATGCCGAGCATGCGCGTATCGCCCAAGGGCAGACCGAGCACGGCGCGCAGATGGTTCTGGAACTGCGAGGTCTCGCTGCCTTCGATGGTCCAGTGCCCGGAGTTGTGCACGCGCGGCGCCAGTTCGTTGGCGAGCAGCACGCCGTCGCGGCAGAACAACTCGAGCGCGAACACGCCGACGTAATCCAATGCCTCGGCGAGCTTGCGCGCATACGAGATCGCGGTCGCGGCGAGCGCTTCGTCGGTGCGCGCCGGCGCCAGGCTGGCCGACAGCACGCCGTCGACATGCCAGTTTTCGGTGATCGGCCAGGCGCGGAACTCGCCGTCGCGGCCGCGCACCGCGACCGCCGACAACTCGCGCTCGAAACGCACGAAACCTTCGAGAATCAGCCCGACCTTGTCGGCCTGCGGGCCGAGCGCGGCCCAGGCGGCGTCGGCATCGGCCGGCGTCTTGATGCGGAATTGACCCTTGCCGTCGTAACCCAGGCGCCGGGTCTTGAGGATGCACGGCGTGCCGATGGTCGCGATCGCCTGGTCGAGCGCGGCGCGGGTATCGATCGCGGCGAAATCCGGCACCGGGATATCGAGCTCGCGGAACAGGGTCTTTTCGGCCAGGCGGTCCTGGGCCACGGCCAGCGCGCGCGGGCTCGGGAACACCGGCCGGCGCTCGGCCAGCCAATGCGCGGACTCGGCCGGCACGTTCTCGAAATCGAACGTTGCCACGTCGATCTTCGAGGCGAATTCGTCGAGCGCGGCCTGATCGGTGTAATCGCCGACCACCATCGGCGCGAACTGGCCGGCGCAGGCGTCCGCGGCGCTGTCCAGCACCAGGAAACGCAGCCCGAGGGGCGCGCCGGAAAGCGCGAGCATGCGGGCCAGTTGCCCGCCTCCGAGAATGCCGACGGTGGTCATTGGCGCGGATCGTCGTTGGCGAGCACCTCGTCGGTCTGACGGGTGCGGAACGCAGTCAACGCCGCGCCGATCGCCGGATATTCCGTCGACAGCAGCGCTGCGGCGAACAAGGCCGCATTGGCGGCGCCGGCGTTGCCGATGGCGAAGGTCGCCACCGGAATGCCGGCCGGCATCTGCACGATCGAGAGCAGCGAATCCATGCCGTTGAGGGCCTTGGACTGCACCGGCACGCCGAGCACCGGCACCGCGGTCTTCGCCGCCAGCATGCCCGGCAGATGCGCCGCGCCGCCGGCGCCGGCGATGATCGCGCGCAGACCGCGCGCCGCCGCCGTGTCGGCGTATTCGAACAGCACGTCGGGCGTGCGGTGCGCCGAGACCACCCGGACCTCGTGCGGAACGCCGAGCGCTTCCAGCTTGGCGGCAGCGTGCTGCATCGTTTCCCAGTCAGAGCGCGAGCCCATGACGATGCCGACGAGCGCAGGAGGGGTGACGGGCGTTGCGGAAGCTGGAGACATGGGGCGTGCCTTGGCGCAAAGACGTATTCTAACGCCCTGTCCCGTCGTATCGGCACCGCACCGTATGGATCGCAAACTGCTCGACCTGCTCGTCTGCCCCTCCACGCGCCAACCCCTGTTCCCCCTCGAGAGCCGCGGCCTGCAGGCCCTGAACGCCGCCATCGGCGCCGGCGGCATCGTCCGCGGCAGCGGCGACGCCCAGTCCGAGCCCCTGCGCGAGGCCCTGGTGACCCGCGACCGCAAGACCGTCTACATCGTCGACGACGGCATTCCGCTGCTCGACGCCGAAAACGCTCTCGCCACGGCCCAGGTCGAAGGCTTCCCGGCCGCATGAGCGCGCCCGCCCGCGACCTCAGCCCGCCGCCGGCCGCCGAGATCGAGGCCGACGTCGCCGACGCCCTGGCCGAAGACCTCGGCAGCGGCGACGTCACCGCCGAGCTGCTGCCCGACATCGCCGACAGCGCCTATCTATTGTGCAAGGAAGACGCGGTCGTCTGCGGCCGCCCCTGGTTCGAGGCCTGCCATCGCGCCCTCGACCCGGACGTGCGCATCGACTGGCGCGTCGCCGAAGGCGAGCGCGTGAGCAAAGGCACCGTGCTCGCCCTGCTGCACGGCCGCGCCCGCGCCCTGGTCAGCGCCGAACGCGCCTCGCTCAATTTCATGCAGACCCTGTCGGGCACGGCCACGGTCACCGCGAGCTACGTCGAGGCGGTGCGAGGCACCGGCACGCGCATCCTCGACACCCGCAAGACCCTGCCCGGCCTGCGCCTGGCGCAGAAGTACGCGGTGCGCGTCGGCGGCGGCGTCAACCACCGCATCGGCCTGTACGACACGGTCATGCTCAAGGAAAACCACGTCCGCGCGGCCGGCTCGATCAGCGCCGCGATCGCCGACGCCCGCGCCAAGCACCCGCAGTTGCCGCTGATCGTCGAAGTCGAGTCGCTGGAGCAACTGCGCGAGGCGCTCGGCGCCGGCTGCGACCGCATCCTGATCGACGACTTCGATGCGCCCACCCGGCGCGAGGCCGTGCGCATCGCCCGTGGCGCGCCGTTCGACGGCCGCATCCCGCTGGAAGTCTCCGGCGGCGTCGACCTGGCCGGCCTGCGCGCGATCGCCGAGGACGGCGTCGACTGTATTTCCATCGGCGCACTGACCAAACATGTGCGCGCCATCGATCTTTCGTTGAAACTCGGGCCGCCGCCGGGCTGACCCCCTTGGCTTTGCCCCCGACCGCCGCCAGAACCCTGTCATGCCTACCCTGATCCTGTTGATGATCTTCGGCGCCGCCGCGTTCTCGTTCTGGAGCGCCGGCCGCGCCGCGGCCGAACGCGCCGAAACGGTCGGGCGCGACGCCTGCCTCAAGGCCGGCGTGCAGTGGCTGGACCAGAGCGTGCACGCGATCGGCCTGAAGCTGATCCGCCACGAGAGCGGCTGGCTCGGTTTCGAGCGCACCTTCCGTTTCGATTATTCGATCGACGGCGAAGACCGGCATGTCGGCCGGCTGATCCTGCGTGGCGAGCGCCTGATCGCCTTCAGCGGCCCGGTGACGCGGGCACCGACGCAGTTGCATTAAGCGCGGCCAACGCGCGGCGCAGGGCTTCAAGGGTAGGAGCGGCGCGAGCCGTGACCGCGAGGCCTCACCCACGGCGATACCGCCATGGCCTGTATGGATGCCGAGCTCGCCGGCTTGAGGATGGCCGCGCCGGCTTTCGAAATGGCGCAGTCGCGGCTCGCGCCGCTCCTACCCCAGAAACCGGCTTACTTGACGATGCGCAGATGTCCGCCGCGGCGCGGGCTCGGCGTCTGCGGGCCGCCGTCGTCGTCGCCTTCCGGCGCCGGGTCGTTCGGCACCGAGCTCAGCATCGGCGGCGCCGAATCGATTTCGTCATGGCCTTCGTCGAGCGCCGACTCTTCCATGCCCACGTCTTCCGGCAAGGCCATGCCCTGCCCGGTTTCGCGCGCATAGATCGCCAGCACTGCGCCGACCGGCACCGACACCGGATGGCTGACGCCCCCGAAGCGCGCGCTGAAGCGGATCAGGTCGTTGCCCATTTCCAGATGCGAGACCGCGCGGGCGGCGACGTTGAGGACGATCTTGCCGTCCTTGACCGCATGAGCCGGCACCTGCACCGACGGACGCGTCGCGTCGACGAGCAGATGCGGGGTCATGCCGTTATCGGCGATCCACTCGTACAGCGCCCGCAACAGGTAGGGGCGGTGGCTGGTCATCGGAGCACTGCTTTCGGTCATACGCACATTTTAGCGTCATGACGACGTGAACGACGAGGCCGTCCCGCGCGATTACGGCCCCGTCCGTCGCGTCCCCGGCGCGGACGCGACCCGCCCCCTGCTCCAGCTCAGGTCGGCATGTCGCGCAGCTTGCGTTCCTGGTCGGTCAGGCTGCGGGTGAAGCCGGGGTTGCGGAAGATGCGATTGCCGTAGTCCTCGATCGCCTTGCCGTCCTTCGGCATGGGCACGTCGAGCGAGGGCAGGCGCCAGATGATCGGCGCCATGGCGCAGTCGGCCAGGCTCATTTCGGGGTTCAGGAAGAACTTGCTGGCCTTGAACAGCGGCACCGACGCGGTCAGCAGTTCCTTCAGGCGCTTGCGCGCGGCTTCGGCCTGGGCCTTGTTGCCCATCTGGATGGCCTGGACCTGCGGCACCCAGTCGTGTTCCAGGCGCAGCATCGCCAGGCGCAGGCGCGCCCGCGACAGCGGGTCGACCGGCATCAGCGGCGGGTGCGGATAGCGCTCGTCGAGGTATTCGCTGACCACGCTGGCCGCGTACAGGACCAGATCGCGCTCGACCAGGGTCGGGACGGAGTGATACGGGTTGAGGTCGACGAGGTCTTCGGGCGGGTTCTGCGGGTCGACCGGTATCAGGTCGTAAGTGACGCCTTTCGCCGCCAGCACCAGCCGGACCCGATGGCACAGCACGCAGTCGGTGGACGAAAACAGAGTCAGGGCATTACGCATACGGGGGCTCGCCGCCATCATCGACCTCTCCAGCCACCGGAATCCGCCGGTCGCAAGACGCCCTCCACCCGCTGTGGAAAGTCGTCACGGCCTCGAGCCTGCCCCCTACCCCATGCGCGGCGGCGCCGGCTCCTGCCGTCGTCGTGCGCTAGCCCGCGCCTTTACCGGCGCGGGCCTCCCTGCGGGGATCGGATCAATGTTCCACGTCGCGCCAGTACTCGGTCTTCAACAGATACGCGATCAACGTGAACAACGCCAGGAACAGGATCACCCAAACGCCCAGACTCTGGCGCTTGAGCGCGGCCGGTTCGCCGGCGTACTCGAGGAATGTGGTGATATCGCGCGCCGCCGTCTTGAAGCCTTCGGCGTCGAGCTGGCCGGGCTGCGCGATCTTGAGGGCGTGCACCGGACGCTCGCCGGTGGCCTTGTCGAGTTCGCCGTACTCCGCATGCTGCAGACCCTGCAGTTCCCACAGCGGGTTCGGCATCGAGGCGTTCGGAAACAACTTGTTGTTCCAGCCCAGCGGACGGCTCTCGTCGAGGTAGAACGAGTTGAGGTAGGTGTAGATCCAGTCGCTGCCGCGCACGCGCGCGATCACGCTGAGGTCCGGCGGCATCTTGCCGAACCACTGGTTGGCGTGTTCGGCGGTCATGTTGACCTGGATCTGCTCGCCGAACTTGGCGCCGGTGAAGTTGAGGTTGTTCATGACCTCCGCTTCGCTCAGGCCCAGGTCCTCGGCGATGCGCGAATAGCGCAGGTATTTCAGCGAATGACAGCCCGAGCAGTAGTTCATGTACAGCTGGGCGCCGCGCTGCAACGACGCGCGGTCGTTGAGGTCGGTACCCGACTGCATCAGGTCGCCGCCGCCGGAGGCGAAGGCGGTCGCCGACACGAGCAGGCCGGCGGCAAAGGTGGCGAGCTTCTTCACGATACGCATCTTATGGAAGGGCCGGCTGTGATCAATCGAGCTCAGGTTAGTCATGCATCTTCACCCGTTCCGGCACCGGCTTGGTCTTGTCGAGCTTGGTCCACAGCGGCATGGTGATGAAGAAGGCGAAGTACAGGAAGGTCAGCACGCGGCCGATGATGGTCTCGACCGGGTCGGTACCCGGGCCGGCGCCGATCTTGCCGAGCCACAGGAAGCACACCGCCAGCACCGCCAGCGCGAGCTTGCTCATCCAGCCGCGGAAGCGCACCGACTTGACCTTGCTGCGGTCCAGCCACGGCACCAGGAACAACACCGCGATCGCGCCGAACATGACCAGCACGCCGGAAAGCTTGTGCGGGATCACGCGCAACATCGCGTAGTACGGCGTGTAGTACCAGACCGGCTTGATGTGCTCCGGCGTCACCAGTCGATTGGCTTCGCTGAAGTTGTCGTGCTCGAGGAACCAGCCGCCGAACGCCGGGGCGAAGAAGATGATGAACGCGGCGATGATCAGGAAGAAGCCGACGCCCACCAGGTCCTTGACCGTGTAATACGGGTGGAACGGGATGCTGTCGAGCGGCTTGCTGGCATCCCAGCGGTTGCCCTTCGGGCCCTTCTTGATGTCGACGCCGTCGGGGTTGTTGGAACCCACTTCGTGCAGCGCGCCCAGATGCAGCACGACCAGCAGCAACAGCACCAGCGGCAGCGCGATCACATGCAGGGCGAAGAAGCGGTTGAGGGTGGCGTCGCCGGGCAGGTAGTCGCCCATGATCCACTCGGTCAGGCCGTTGCCGATCACCGGGATCGCGCCGAACAGCGAGATGATGACCTTGGCACCCCAGAACGACATCTGGCCCCACGGCAGCACGTAGCCCATGAAGGCTTCGGCCATCAGCACCAGGTAGATCAGCATGCCGAGGATCCACACCAGCTCGCGCGGCTTCTGGTACGAGCCGTACAGCAGGCCGCGGAACATGTGCAGGTAGACGACGATGAAGAACAACGACGCGCCGGTGCTGTGCATGTAGCGGATCAGCCAGCCCCACTCCACGTCGCGCATGATGTATTCGACCGACGAGAACGCTTCGGCCGCGGACGGCTTGAAGTGCATCGTCAGGAAGATGCCGGTGACGATCTGGTTGACCAGCACCAGCAGCGCGAGCGAGCCGAAGTAGTACCAGAGGTTGAAGTTCTTCGGCGCGTAGTACTCGGTCATGTGCTTGCGATAGAACGGCATCATGCCGGGCGCGCGAGCGGTGACCCAATCGAAGACGTTGTTGGCGGTGCGGGTAATGACGTTGGACATGACTTACGCCGCTCCCTTCGGATCAACACCGATGACGATGGTGTTGTCGTTTTCGTAGTAGTGCGGAGGCACCAGCAGGTTGGTCGGGGCCGGTACGCCCTCGAACACGCGACCGGCCATGTCGAAACGCGACTTGTGGCAGGGGCAGAAATAGCCGCCCTTCCACTCCGGGTCGAACGCCTCGGGCCGGATCTCGGCCTTCATTTCCGGCGAGCAGCCCAGGTGGGTGCACAGGCCCACCAGCACCGAGATCTCGGGCTTGAGCGAGCGCAGTTCCGGGCTCTTCTCGCGCACGTAGGCCGGCTGCTGGTCGACGTTCTCGGACTTGGGGTCGCGCAGGCGCCCGTCGAGGGTCGGCAGGATGTCGAGAATGGCCTTGGAACGCTTGACGATCCAGATCGGCTGACCGCGCCATTCCATGACCAGGCGCTGGCCTTCGGTGAGGGCGCTGATATCGGCAGTCACCGGAGCGCCGGCGAGCTTGGCGCGCGCGCTGGGGTTCCAGGACTTGATGAAAGGCACCGCGGCAAAGCCGGCGCCCACGGCACCGACCACTGCTGTGGTCGCCGTCAGGAACCGACGTCGGCCCGTGTTGATAGGATCGTTGACCCCTTGGTTGGCCATCCGGCACTCCGCAAAGCTGCAATTCGAAGTTACGCCGCACCGACTGGCGCCAAAGGCGACCACATACCACTGGCGGAAGGCTGGCGGCTCAAAAGACGGGGAAGTGTAGCGGAAGCGTTAAGCGCCCGACAATCCGCCATGACCGCGGAACGAGGATCAGCGCACGCCTGGAGGCGCCGAATGCCGCTGCGACGGCCTCGCCGGCGCCATTCGGAGGCCGAAAACACCCTCTGCGAGGCCGACACGAAGCCGCGGCCGCGCCGGAACGGTGCGCAACGGCAAGCCCGCCGCAGGCTGCGAACGCACGACGACGGCGAGGCCAGCCACGCTGCGGATGAACTCGCTGCGCTGCGGCTAAGGCGGCTGCGAATGAGCCGGGGAGATGTCGGTTGCGCCGAGGGTTCGGCGCGAGGGTTCAGCGCGCGACGGTCGCGGCCGACCGGTAGCGCTCGGCGAGCACGGCCACGCGCTGTACGTAGCGCTGGGTCTCGTTGTAGGGCGGCACGCCCTTGTACTTGTCGACCGCGCCTTCGCCGGCGTTATAGCCGGCCGCGGCCAAGGTCAGGTTGCCGTTGAAGCGCTTGAGCAGCCAGGCCAGGTACTGCACGCCGCCCTGGATGTTCTGGCCGGCATCGAAGGCGTTGCCGACCCCGAACCGGCGCGCGGTCGCCGGCATCAGTTGCATCAGCCCCTGCGCGCCGACCCGCGACATGGCATTGGGGTTGTAGGCCGATTCGGCGTGGATGATCGCCCGCACGATCGCCTCTTCGACCCCGTGCTGGCGCGCCGCCGCCGCGATCTCGGCCGAGAACGCCTCGGTGTTCAGGCGCAGGGTGCCGAAGTTGACGCCGGGCCGCGCCGCGCAGGCGAAGCAGCTCTCGATGAAGCTGTAGCGGATGGTCCGCACCGACGAGGCGTTGGCCAGGCCCTTGGGCCGCTTGCTCGTGTAGTGGCGGACGCCGTCCTTGATATAGGAATAGACCTGCCCCTGCACCAACCGGGTCGGCGCCGCCTGCGGGGCCGCCGGCACCGCGACCACCGGGGCGATGGCATTGGACGCGACCTGGCCCGGCTCGGCCTTACCCGGCGCGAACGCGGCCGGCCTGAGCCCGGCCGCGGCCATGGTCGCAGCCGCGCCGCTGTAGGTGGCCGGCGGGTTGTTGTGGATCGAGGCGGGGGCCGAAGTCGCGCTGCCGGAACCGACTCCCCCCATCGCCGGCGGCGCATACGACACTGGGGTCGGGTTGCGCGGGCGGTTGGGACGGTTGATGTACTGGCCGGCGACCACACAGCTCGCGCCCTTGACCTTCTTGCTGACGTAGCTGCGCTCGCCCGAGGCGCTTTCGCAGCGGTAAACGGTTCCGGCCACGGCCGGCGCAATGGCCAGCAGGCATACGGTCCCCAGCAGCAGTGAGCTCCCCCTCATGGGCGGGAGTGTCCTCTGCCGAGCCGGCGCTGCCAAGTCCTTGATACAGAAACGTGACGCCCGGCGCGGCTCGGACCCGCGAAAGCCGGCTTGGGGCTAAACTGGCGCCCCTTCCGGCGCGGATTAACCGCCGCCCTTCCCGGACCCGGACTACCCATGACCGACCTGCATCCCCTGCCCACGGCTCCGGCCGCCGGGTCAGCTTCCCCGCCCGCCACCGGCGCGCCGGGAGCGAAAAAGCTGTTCATCGAGACCCACGGTTGCCAGATGAACGAGTACGACTCGGCCAAGATGGCCGACGTACTCGCCGCCAGCGACGGCCTCGAACTGACCCAGGACGTGAGCGAAGCCGACGTCATCCTGATCAACACCTGCTCGATCCGCGAGAAGGCGCAGGAAAAGGTGTTCAGCCGGCTCGGCCGCTGGAAGCAGCACAAGCAGGGCGGCCGCCCGGTCATCATCGGGGTCGGCGGCTGCGTGGCGTCGCAGGAAGGCGCGGCGATCGTCAAGCGCGCGCCCTACGTCGACCTGGTGTTCGGCCCGCAGACCCTGCACCGCCTGCCCGAGATGATCCGCGCCAAGCGCGAGACCGGCCTGCCGCAGGTCGACATCAGCTTCCCCGAGATCGAGAAGTTCGACCGCCTGCCCGAGCCGCGCGCCGAAGGCCCGAGCGCCTTCGTCTCGATCATGGAAGGCTGCAGCAAGTACTGTTCGTTCTGCGTGGTGCCCTACACCCGCGGCGAAGAAGTCAGCCGCCCGTTCGAAGACGTGCTGGTCGAGGTGGCGCAGTTGGCCGCCCAGGGCGTGCGCGAGATCAACCTGCTCGGCCAGAACGTCAACGCCTATCGCGGGCCGATCGCTGGCGAGAGCGGGGGCGGCGAAGACGGCGCCGGCCACGACCGCGCCGAGCCGGAAGTCGCCGACCTCGGCCTGCTGATCCGCACCATCGCCGAAATCGACGGCATCGACCGCATCCGCTTCACCACCTCGCATCCGCTGGAGTTCAGCGATTCGCTGATCGAGGCCTATCGCGACGTACCGCAGCTGGCCAATTACCTGCATCTGCCGGTGCAGGCCGGCAGCGACCGCATCCTGGCAGCGATGAAGCGCGGCTACACCGCGCTGGAATTCAAGCAGAAGATCCGCAAGCTGCGCGCCGTGCGTCCGGACATCTCGGTGTCCTCGGACTTCATCGTCGGCTTCCCCGGCGAGACCGAAGCCGACTTCGACAAGACCATGAAGCTGATCGAGGACGTCGGTTTCGACCAGTCCTTCTCCTTCATCTATTCGCGCCGCCCCGGCACCCCCGCGGCCGATCTCGAAGACAGCGTCGGCGACGCCGAAAAGCATGCGCGCCTGACCCGCCTGCAGGCCGCGATCAACGCCAACGCCATGCGCATTTCCGAGGCCATGGTCGGCAGCGTCCAGCGCGTGCTGGTCGAAGGCCCCTCGCGCCGCGACCCGAACGAGCTGACCGGCAAGACCGAGAACATGCGTTCGGTGAACTTCGCCGCGCCGGCGCGCCTGATCGGCGGCTTCGTCGACGTGCTGATCACCGAGGCCATGGCCAACTCGCTGCGCGGCCGTGTCGTCGTGGACGACGGCCGAGCCGCCGCCTGACCCCGCAACGGAGCCCGCATGGACCGCGACTTCATCATCCGAGAACTGGCCGCCGAGGAATTCGAACGCGTCTGGCCGATCTTCCGCGAAGTGCTCGCGCGCGGCGAAAGCTACAACTACCCGGCCGAGCTCTCGATGGAGCGCGCCCAGGAGATGTGGACCTCGCCGCCCTACCGCACCTTCATCGCCGAGGCCGACGGCGAGACCCTGGGCTGCTACAAGCTCGGCCCCAACCAGCCCGGCCGCGGCGATCACATCGCCAACGCCAGCTACATGGTCGCCGAGCGCGCCTGGGGCCAGGGCGTCGGCTCGGCGCTGTGCGCGCATTCGCTGGAGCAGGCGCGCGAAGCCGGTTTCGCGGCGATGCAGTTCAACTACGTGGTCAGCAGCAACGCCGCCGCCGTGCACCTGTGGCTCAAGCACGGCTTCGAGATCGTCGGCCGCGTGCCCAACGCCTTCCGCCATGTCTCGCTGGGCCTGGTCGACGTATTCGTGATGCATCGGCCGTTGTGAGACGGGGATTGGTTGAAGCGGGAATGGGGAATGGGGAATCGTAAGAGCGGTGGCGGGTCGCAGCGCTGACGCGGTGCGCGCCTTGCTTGTCCCCCTCTGATCGCGCTCTTACTCGCCCATCGCGCCTTCCCGCTCATCGCGTCCTGCCCGCGCTTGGCTGCTTCGTCGAGCGCTTGGCCTTCCGCCTCGCCGCGTCCCTGCCTGCCGTCGTTCCCGCGAAGGCGGGAATCCAGGGCCTTTCGTGCGAGAACGCTCGAGGTCTGCAGATACGCACCTTCGGAAACGACATACCGGAGCGAAGACACTGAAAGCGCTCTCCCGCGGACATTCGCCTCCGCCGTAGTAAAACGGAGCACGCTCTTACGGCCATCACATGGGTCGGCGGCGTACGACTCCGCGCGCGCCGCGCCGGCCAGCTAAGCCATAAATCCGAGATTGCGCGAGTTGAAATTGCCCAGATTCGGGAAGATCAAATCCAACTCGCTGTCGCCCACCCCGAACCACCGCGCCAGGGTCGCCCCGTACTGATCCACCGAGGTGGTCGGAATGATCTGGCCCCAACCGGCGTCGTCGTCGCCGCCGTTGATCAGGGTCGGCATGGCGCCGAAGAATCGCCCGCCGCGCACCGCGCCGCCGACGACGAAGTGATGACCGCCCCAGCCGTGATCGGAGCCGTCGCCGTTGGACGACAAGGTACGGCCGAAATCCGAGGCGGTGAACGCGGTGACCTTGTCGGCCACGCCGAGTTCGCCGGTGGCCGCGTGGAAAGCGGTCATCGCCTGCGACAGCCGCGCCAGCAAGCCCGGCTGATCGCCGAGCAGGCTGTCGTGGTGGTCGAATCCGCCCATCGACACGAAAAACACCTGCCGCTTCAGCCCCAACACCTCGCGCACCTTGATCAGCCGCGCCACCATCTGCAACTGGTTGCCCAGGTCGGATTCGGGAAACGCAGTCTGCAACGGCGCCGAGGCCTCCAGCGCCATCGCCACCGCCGAGGCGTTCTCCCTCGCGCGGCGGAACGCGCCGGCGTAACTGCGCCCGAACACGTGCGATTGCGCGCCCGGCGCCATCAACTGCAGAAAAGCCCGGCGGCTGTCTTCGTCCCACTCGAAACGGCTGAACTGGCGCGGACCGTCGTTGCCGATCACGTACTGGCTGGACTGGCTCGCGCGCTGCAGGATGCTTTCGGTGTTCAGCGATACCGACATCGGAATGTAGGCGTCGGGATTGGCGTCGCGCAGCAGGTCGGCGATATGCCCGGCCCACCCGTAGCCGCGACCCTCGCCAGTACGCGAGACCTGCCAGTACTGTTGCTGGTCGTTGTGCGAGAACAATTGCGGCGGCAATTCGACCGTGTGATTGAGGTAGTCGGCCTTGCTGGTCGGCCGGATCAGGGTGCCGACATTGCCCAGCACCGCCGCCTGCCCGCTGTTGAACAAGCCTTGCAGGCCGCCCATGCCGACCAAGTCCTGATCGGTAGTGCAGGCCTGCAAACCGTACTCGGCGCCGTCCGAAGCGCCGCCGCCGGCTTGCGCGACCAAGGGCAGCAGTCGGTTCTGTTCGACCGCCAGGGTAGCGCGCGCGGTCCGGTACTGCCGATAGTGAGCGTCGTCGCGCGGCACGATCATGTTCAACGAATCGTTGCCGCCGAACAGGAACACGCAGACCAAGGCCTTGTAATCGTCGAAGCGCGACGGCCCGTAGGCGTTGGCGGCCGCCTGCGCCAGACGCAGGTTGCCGAGCGCGGAGTACAGGCCGGCGCCGCCGAGCGCGGCGCAGATCGTGTTGCTCAAGAATTGCCGACGTTTCATGGATGCTCTCTCCGTATTCCTGCTTACTTCTGCACGATGTAATCGGGCGAGTTGGCGATGATGTACAGCGCCTCCTGCACCCGCAGGCGCTTGGCCGCGGTGGTATTGGCCGGCATGCCGGTCAGCCGTTCGGTCAGCACTTGCTTCATCGGCTCGGTCATCTGCCCGGACAGGAACAACGCGTCGTAACGCGCGATCAACGCAGGAATGTTGCCCGCCAGCGCGACCTCCGCGCTGAGGTCGATCGCCACCTCGTCGTTGCCGATGCCTTCCGGATTGCCGAGGTAGGCCTCGAAGATCTTCCTCATCAGATAGCTTTCGTTGGCCGGCATCATGTAGTCGGTCGCCAACTGCAGTTCCGGCGCCACCAGCCCCAGGCTCTGCGGCTCGCCATTGGGGGAGTAGCGAGGGCTGAAGAAGTTGAACACCGACGGCGCATACATCGGCACCTGGCCGAGGTAGTTGTCGACGCTCCAGAACTCTTCGGTGTGCCCGCTCTTGGACTTGCCCTTGAGCGCGCGCCACAGATGGGTCAGACGCAGGATCGGCTCGCGCACCTTGCCGAAATGCGCAGGCTGCGCGGCCGGATCGCGCGCTTCGGGATCGAGCAGGATCGCGCCGACCACCGCGCGCAAATCGCCGCGCACGCCCTGGCCGTTGTCGTTGAACGCCGCGGCGACGCGGCCGACGTAGGCCGGGCTGGGATTGCTGGTCACCAGCCGCTGAATCAACTGCTTGCCGATGAACGGCCCGACGTTGGGATGGTTGAAGATATTGTCCAGCGCCGCGGCCAGATCGCCCCGGCCGCTGCCGCCGGCGGCGAGCTTGCCGCCCGGCAGACTCACGCCCGGATACAGCAGCAATTGCTTTTCTTGCGCCGAGGCGTGATACGCCGCATGGCTTTCCATCGGCGACACCCAGGCCGGCGCGTCGACCTCGTAGAAATAGCAATCGAACGAGCCTTCGGCCTGACAGCCCTTGAAGGTCCAGCCGGTGAATACGTGGGCGAACCCCCTGACGGTGTCCTGGCCGTAGGTCGGGATCGGCTGCTGTTGCGCGTCGAGCAGCGGCGTGCCGTCCTGCTTGAGCTGGACCAGGCCGACGCTGAACAGCTGCATCACTTCGCGGGCGAAGTTCTCGTCGGGACGGATGTTGTTGACCGGATCGGGCTTGCGGTTCTGCAGCATCGACAGATAGATGCCCATCACCGGGTGCAGGGTCACATCCTCGAGCAAGGTGCGGTAGTTGCCGAACGCGTCGCGGGCCAAGGTGTCGTAGTAATGGCTCATCCCGTACGAGGCGTGGTAGAGCGGATCGGAACTCGCGTCGGACACCACCATGATCTGGCTGAGCGCGAACGCCACCCGCTGGCGCAGTTGATCGCGGTGCACGATCAGGGTCGGCTTGATCGGGTCTTTGCCGCCCACGGCGTTGACGAACCACGCGTCCAGCCGCCAGTCGCGGCTGAAGTCGTCGGGCCTGCGCGCGCGGGCGTTCTTGAGGAACGTCAGTTGCGAAGACACCGGGAACCCGATCTGCTCGTTGATCCAGGCGGTGTAGCCGATCTGCTTGAGACGGTCGATGTCCTCGCGGGTCGGCCCGAACGTGGCTTGGGCGAGGAAGCGCGCGGCTTCGCCGTCGGTGGCGGGAATGTCGGCGAACCGCGCCGCGGGCGCGGCGCCGATCGCGCCGCGATCAGCGCGCAGCAGCAGCGGATCCGGGGCACCGGGATACGGCCCGCCGTAGTCGGGCGTCGGCGTGACGCCGCGCAGGGCGATCAAGATTCCCAACGCTAGCAACAGGCGCGACGATGCGCCCATCCGCGCTGCGCGCAGAAGTGTCGATTTCATTGCAGGCCCCCGAGGCTGGCTATTCGGGAGCGATGCTAGGGCCGGCACAGGCGATAAAGTTTGATTGCCAACACGCTTCCAATTGGAATCACGGTGAAATCCGGATTGACAATCACGGAATTACGACTCCGCTACAATCGTCATCGGCGTTGCATGATCGCGGCGAGCCAGACGTCGAGCACCTTGCCCTTGACCGGCATATCGAACAGCCACAGACCCAGCACGATTACCCCCGTCGCCCCCTCGTCCGCCCGAACGACGGGCGGAACCATCACGGCGCGAATCGCTCGGCGCGCCACACCGGCTTGCCATCGACGTGGGTCGCCAGCACCGTAAGCTTGCGCAACTCGCGCGGATCGATCGCTAGCGGATCCTGCTTGAGCACGACGAAGTCGGCGCGCTTGCCGACCGCCAGGCTGCCGACTTCGGTTTCGGCGAAACCGGCATAGGCCGCATCCAGAGTGAAGCCGCGCAGCGCCTCGAACGCGGTCAGCTTTTCTTGCGGATGCCAGCCACCGGCCGGTTGGCCGGCGCCGTCGCTGCGGGTGACCGCGGCATACAGGCCCAGGCGCGGATCGACCGATTCGACCGGAAAGTCGGAGCCCAGGGCCAGGCGCGCACCGCTGTCGCGCAGCTGCCGCCAGGCATAAGCGCCAACGACGCGATGCGGACCGATGCGGTGTTCCGCCCAGGGCATATCGCTGGTGGCATGGGTCGGCTGCATCGCCGCGATCACCTGCAGCGCGGCCAGCCGCGGCAGGTCTTGCGGCGCGAGAATCTGCGCATGCTCGATGCGCCAGCGATGATCGCTGCGCTGGGCATCGCCCCCCAAGGCCTGCTCGTACAGGTCCAGCACCTGGCGGTTGCCGCGGTCGCCGATGCCGTGGGTCGCGACCTGCACACCGCAACGCTTCGCCTTGGCGATCGCCGCGCCCATCGCCTGCGGCGTCATCCGCAGCAGGCCGCGGTTGCCGGCCTCGTCGCTGTAGTCCTCGAGCATGGCCGCACCGCGGCTGCCGAGCGCGCCGTCGGCATACAGTTTGACGGTGCGCATGCGCAGACGCCCGCCCGGATGCTGATACAGGCCGTCGCGGCACAGGTACTCCAGGGCATCGCCGTCGCCGGCGGCGAACGCGGTGATGCGTAGCGGCAGCGCGCCGCGTTCGGCGAGGCTTTCATAGCCGCGCAATTGCTCGAGGTTGACGCCGGCATCGTGAACGCCGGTCAAGCCATGCGCGACCGCCTCCTGCATCGCCAGGATCAGGGCGCGCTCGGCGCTGGCCGCGTCGAGCGGCGGCCGCGATTTGTCGATCAAGGCCATCGCATCGTCGATGAAGATGCCGTTGGGCCGCCCCTGCGCATCGCGCAGGATCTTGCCGCCCTCGGGTTGCCAGTCGCCGGACAGATCGCGCGCGATCGCCCGCATCGCCGCGCTGTTGCCCCAACCGGCATGGCCGTCGATGCGCTGCAGCCAGACCGGGCGATCGGGGAACTCGGCGTCCAGATCGGCCGCACTCGGGAAGCCCGGATCGGGCCAATCGTTCTGGTCCCAACCGGCGCCGATCAGCCATTGCCCGGGCGCCAATCGCTTGGCGTGATCGCGCAGGCGTTGCAGCACCTCCTGCTTGCTGCGGGTGCCGACCAGGTCGGCGCCGAGCTTGTTCAAGCCGAGCTCGAGCATGTGGGCATGGGAGTCGATCAGCCCCGGAATCACCGTCGCATCGCCGGCATCGACCCGCTGCGCCCGCGGATAGCGCCGCAGCAATTCGGCGCGGGCGCCGAGCGCAAGGATCTTGCCCTGCTCGTCGAAGGCCATCGCCTCGGCGCGCGGTTGCGCGGAGTCGAGGGTATGGATGCGCGCGGCGGTAAGGACACTGACCTCGGCCGCGGCCGCCGGCAGCGACAGGACTGCGCACAAGCTCGGAATCAGATATCGCAGACGGCGCATCGCATTCCCCGACCCGGACCGAAGCGGCGAATGTGCGAGAAACCGGGCATCTGGCGCAAGGGCCTGAGGCACAGGTCACGGTTTTCCGCGCAGCCCGGGGGGCATCGCCCCGCCTGGCAGCGACCGCCGCATGGCCGTTGCCGTTGCCGTTGCCGTTGCCGTTGCCGTGATTTTGATTTGCCGCTTTGCCGGCCAAGTGGAGACCCGGAGGGCGGCGCACAGGACGTGCGCCGTTTTTCGATAGGACAAGGATGTCCTATCGAAAAATCCCGACGCGGGCATCGCACTCGTGGCCTGTGCCCTTGCAAGGAGAGCCCTTTTCTTTGGTTACTTTTCTTTTGTTGCTTATGACAAAAGAAAGTAACCCGGCCGCGTTAGCGAACGGAAGCTCTGCACTTGCTTGAGGCTTCTAAAGAAACAAGATCAAACGCTAAAAGCTTCCGCCACTAAAGCGGCGGGTTACTTTCTTTTGTCATAAGCAACAAAAGAAAGCTAACCAAAGAAGTTGCTTTTCTTTGAATCACAAGCCCGCACGAGCGATGCCAACGCAGGGCTTTTTCATACGGGACATCCCTGTCCCGATGAAAAACGGCGTGCATCCCTGCGCGCCGCCCTCCGGGTCTCCTATTGCCTTCGCCAGTGCTCGGCGACGCACAGCAACAACAGCGACAGCGACAGCGACAGCGACAGCGACAGCGACAGCGACAGCGATGCTGCTTCGGGTAGGAGCGGCGCAAGCCGCGACCACGACAATGATGAGTCTGCGTCGCCGCATGAGAGAGGTCGCGACTCACGCCGCTCCTACAGGGCAACCGCCGACGCCGCGAGATGAGGGCGGCACGCTTGCGGCCTAACGGCCAGCTTGGGCTGGGCTGGGCTGGGTTGGGCTGCACAAAAGGCCATCGAAGCCTGTACTCGCCTCGCCCCGTCAATCGAGCCGCTTGCTGAATCTCGCTACCGCCGCACTCATCATCACCACGATGAATACCGACAGATACAGCACGTCCTGCCACAGCTCCCACAGGCTCGCACCACGCAACATCACCCCGCGGATCAGGCGCAGGAAGTGAGTCATCGGTAGCACCTCGGCCAGCCACTGTGCGACCTTCGGCATGCCCGCGTACGGAAACATGAAGCCCGACAGCAGGATCGACGGCAGCAGGATGAACACGGTCATCTGCATGGCCTGGAATTGCGAGCCGGCCTTGGTCGAGATCATCAGGCCCAGGGTCAGGTTGGCCAGGATCAGCAGGATCGCGGCGAGGTAGACGTCGAGCACGCTGCCCTTGATCGGCACGTCGAACAGCCACAGACCCAGCAGGATCACCACCGTGGTCTGGACCAGGCCGATCACCGCGTACGGCAGGACCTTGCCGATCATCAGCTCGGTGCGGCTGACCGGCGTGGTGATCAGCAGCTCCATATTGCCGCGCTCGCGTTCGCGCACGATCGCTACCGAGGTGAACATCACCATGGTCATGGTCAGAATCACCCCGATCAGGCCGGGCACGATGTTGACCGGCGAGCGCCGCTCCGGGTTGTAGAACGCGACCACGCTGATCGGGGCGACCTTGCGCGGCGCCGCCACCGAGCTGTCGATCGGCATCTGCGCCAATTGCACGGCCGCGCTCTGCACCACCGTATCGCTGCCGTCGACCAGCACCTGCACCGCTTCCCGGCCGTCGATGCGACGGCGCTCGAAATCGGCGGGAATGCTGACGCCGACGCTGACCTGGCCGCGCCGCAGCATCTCCATCAATTGCTGCGGCGAGTCGGCATCGGCGACCGGCTCGATCACCCCGGTCGCGACCATGTCCATGACCAGCGCGCGCGAAGCCGCAGTCTGCGATTGGTCGGCAATGGCGGCATTGAGCCCGCGCGGGTTCATGTTGATCGCATAGCCGAACAGCACCAACTGGCCGACCGGAATCACCACGATCATCGCCAGGGTGATGCGGTCGCGGCGCAACTGGCGGATTTCCTTCAGCACGATGGCCCACAGCCGGCGCAGTTTCATGACGCTTGCTCCTCGGCCGCCGACACGGTTTCGCGGCCGCGCGTGGCGGCGACGAATACGTCTTCGAGATTGGCCCCGGCCTTGTCGACCTCGGCCTCGAGCCCGGCCGCGCGCAAGGCCTCGGCGAGACCGTCACCGGCGCGATCGGCGTGTTCCAGCAGCACCCGCAGGCTGTTGCCGATCTGGGCCACGCTGAGCACGCCGGGCACCTCCACCAGCACGCGCTGGGCCTTGCGCGGCTGCGCGGCGCGCACCTCGACCGCGCGGCCGGCGAGCGCGCCGGTCAGTTCCGCCGGGGTGCCGTCGGCGACCAGCACGCCGCGATCGAGGATCGCCAGGCGATGGCAGCGTTCGGCCTCGTCCATGTAGTGCGTGGACACCAGCAAAGTCGTGCCGGCGTCGGCCAGCTCGAACAACTTCTCCCAGAAATCGCGGCGCGACTCCGGATCGACCGCGCTGGTCGGTTCGTCGAGGAACAGCAGCTCGGGTTCGTGGATCACCGCGCCGGCCAGGGCCAAGCGCTGCTTCTGGCCGCCGCTCATGGTGCCGGCGAGTTGCTTCTGGCGATCGCCGAAATGGTATTGCTCGATCAACTCGTCGACGCGCCTGCGCGCCGGCGCCTTGGGAATGTCCTGCACGGCCGCGAGGAACTCCAGGTTCTCGCGCACGCTGAGGTCCTCGAACAGAGAAAACTTCTGGGTCATGTAGCCGATGCGCCGGCGCAGCGCTTCGGCCTGTTGAGGGATCTTCAGGCCCAGCACTTCGATATCGCCCGCGGTCGGGGTGAGCAGGCCGCACAACATCCGGATCGTGGTCGACTTGCCGGAGCCGTTCGGCCCCAGGAAGCCGTAAACACAGGCCCGCGGCACGGTCAGGTCGACGCGGTCGACCGCGCGCAGCTGGCCGAAGTGCTTGCTCATGCCGCGCGCCTTGATGACCGCGGCCGCGCCGTCGACGTCGCCGCCGCGCGGCTTCGAGGCTGCAGTGGCAGGCAGATCGCTCATGGCCCGAACTCGACCCGCACCGGCAATCCGGCCGGCAATTGCGCGGCCTTGGCGTCGGTGATTTCGACTTCTGCGAGATAACTCAAACGGGCCGCGTCTTCGCCGGTGAGGGCGTAGTACGGAGTGAAGCTCGGTTCGCTGCGGATCATCCGCACGCGGCCGTTCCACTTCTGTTCTCGGCCGTCGATGAAGACGCGTGCGCTCTGCCCCACCCGCACGTCCTGGCGGATCGGTTCGGGCACGTAGACACGCGCATACGGCCGCTCGCCGACCAGCATCACCGCGAGCGGCGAACCGACCGGGGCTTGGTCGCCGAGCTTGTACGGCAGACTGTCGATGACGCCGTCGCGCGGCGCGACCACGTCGAGCTTGCCGACGTTGACCGCCTGCACCTCGGCCTGCGCCTGCGCCGCGGCCAATGCGGCCTGGCCCTGGGCGATCCGCTCGCGGCGAGTGCCGTGTTCGAGCTCCAACAACGCGGCCTGTGCGGCGCGCACCTGCGCCTGGGCATTGCCGGCCGCGGCGCGCGCGCGATCGACGTCGGCCGCGGCGATCAGACGCTGACGACCAAGCGGCTGCACTCGGGCGTAGTACGCCGCCGCATCGGCGGCCTGGGCCTGCGCGGCGGCGAGCGTGGCGCGCGCCTGGGCGATGGTTTCGCTGCGCGGCCCGGCTTCGAGCTCGGCCAGCGCATCGGCCGATTGCCGCGCCTGCGCCTGCGCCGCGCTCAATTGCGAACGGCCGCGGTCGAGTTCGAGTTGCAACACGCGCGTACCGGCCTTGACCCGCTGGCCTTCGCGCACGTCGATGCGCACGACTTTCTCCGCCGCCGGCGCCGGCAAAGTCACCCGGTCCCATTCCAGAGTGCCGAGCGCCTGCTCTGGCTCTTCTTTGCAGGCCGCCAGGGCGATGCACAGCAGAGCGAGCGCGAACGGACCCGCGTGCGGCCTGAGTGCGTGCTTGATCGTATCCATCGCAGGGTTCTCGCAGTCAGGGAGTGAGGCCGCGGTCGAGCAAGGCCAGCGCATGGCGGCGTTGGGTGTCGAGATCGAGATCGTCGGCGTCGAACAGACGCCGCCAGATCGGTGCGCTCGCGGCCGGGAACAGGGTCAACCCGACCAGACTCACCATCAGCAAACGCGGGTCGAGGTCGGCATTGATCTGTCCGCGCTGCTGCGCCTCGGCGAAACGCCGCGCCATCATCTGCGGCACCAGCGGGCCGATCTTCTGCAGCAACAAGCTCTCGCGCAGCGCCCCGCCCTCACACAGCACTTCGCGCACCCACAGCGACGGCAGCCACGGATGCTCGGCGATGACTCGGCCGATGCCGTGGACGAACCCGGCGATCAGGTCCATGACGTCGCCGGGTTCGCGGGTCAGGTTGTCGCGCAGGCTCATGAACACCGGCAGCAGGCGTTCGTTGCTGACCGCTTCCTGCAGTTGTTCCTTGTCGCCGAAGTAGTAATGCAGCAGGGCCGGATTGACTCCGGCCTCGCTGGCGATGGCGCGCAGCGAGGTCGCGGCGATGCCCTGGCGGGCATAACAAACGATCGCCGCGTCGAGCAGGCGCGCGCGCAGATCCGGGTTGTCGGCGGCGACCGGCCGGCCCGGCGCGCGCTTGGGCGCAGCAGGTCTGCCAGTACGGGGCTTGGCCGCAGGCTTGGCAGTGGCGGGCTTCGCGGCAGCCTTTGCCGCGCGCTTGGCAGGCGGTTTGGTGGGGGGCTCAGTGTTCATGCACTATATTTAATTCAACAATTAATTAGTTCGCAAACCCGAGCCGACCGACGGTCGGCGGCCGACGGCCATCGCCCCACCTATTCAGGGAGGACGGTGTGGCGCGAGCCCCGACGGACCGACGTTACCTACTCGCGGCACGGGGCAGGATCATCGGCACCGCGGCGCACACCACTGCAAGGGCAGAACTTCGCCATATGCTCTGCCGCTTGCCGCTTGCCGCTTGCCGCTTGCCGCTTGCCGTTGCCGTTGCCGTGAAAGCTTGGCGCAGGTCCGAACTTGCGATGCAACCGTAGACCCGGAGGGCGGCGCACAGGACGTGCGCCGTTTTTCGATAGGACAAGGATGTCCTATCGAAAAATCCCGGCGCGTGCATCGCACTCGTGGCCTGTGCCCTTGCAAGGAAGGCCTTTTCTTTGGTTAGCTTTCTTTTGGGCCAGCAAAAGAAAGTAACCCGGCCGCGTCAGCGGACGGAAGCTTTGCTCTTGCTCAGGCTTCGGGCTTACGCCGCTGCTACAAAAGTTGCCGAGATTGCGGCGCGAGATCATGGCGGCGCGGTCGCGACTTGCGTCGCTCCTACCCTCGCTCC
The DNA here is from genome assembly GCF_001442535.1 of Lysobacter antibioticus. NCBI lineage: Bacteria > Pseudomonadati > Pseudomonadota > Gammaproteobacteria > Lysobacterales > Lysobacteraceae > Lysobacter > Lysobacter antibioticus. The sequence continues at coordinate 587,064 of NZ_CP013141.1, forward strand.
AGCAAGCCACGACGCGAGACCGTGGCTGCGCGGTCGCGACTTGCGTCGCTCCTACCCTCGCTCCAGCAAGCGACGACGCGAGACCGCGGCTGCGCAGTCGCGGCTTGCGTCGCTCCTACACAAAGCAGAGCCCCGAAGCGGCAACTCATAGCAGGCGAATCAACCGCCCCGCTCGCCCGCCTCCGCCTCCAACACCGCCGACGGATGACGCTGCCGCCACTCCGCCAGCGTCTGCGCGCAATGCGCCGGTATCAGCCAGGCCCCCGGATGGGTATCGCGGAAGCGCGTCAGCCGCCGCAAGGTCTCGCGATAGGCAGTCGCGTCGTCCATCGCCACCAGCCGGGTCAGCCACGGCAAGTCCCGACCAAGATCGAGTTGCTCGCGGCGCCAGAACGCATCGGCGGCGAGGATCGCCCGCTCGCCATCATGGGTACGCAGCGCCAAGCCGATCTGGCCGCGCGCGTGGCCCGGCAAGGGCAGCGCGAACAGGCTGCCGTCGCCGAACAGGTCCCAGCCTTCTCCGCCGAGCGTCGCCAGATCGCCGTCGAGCCCGCGCCGGCCGCGTTCGTCGAGCAACTGCAGGCGCGCGACGAAATCCGCCGGTAACAGCTCCTTCCAGATCTGCGCATGCAGCAGGCCGAACCAGCCCGAATCCTCGACCTGCCGCCAGGCATCGGCGTGCGCGACGAAGCGCGCCCGCGGGAACTGGCCGAGCCCGCCGATGTGATCGGGATGGAAATGGCTGAGCACGACCATGCGCACTTCGTCGCGAGCCAGCCCGCGCCGCTGCAGCAAGGCCGCCGCGTCGGTATGCGGCGCGGAGCAGGCATGGATCACTCGACGATAAAGCCAGCGCAGGCCGCGCCGCATCGCCAGGCGCGCTTGCGGGCCATAGCCGCAGTCGAACAGGATTGCGCCCTGCACCGGGTGTTCGATCAAGGCCCAGCCGGCCGGAAAACTCATCGCCGCACCGGCGTCGAGACCGAGATGACGCGGGTCGGCGCAGCTGTGCCCGGACACGCCCAGCGTCAGCATGACCTCGCCGCTCACCGTCGCGCCTGCGCGCGCGCCAGTTCGCCGAGGGTTTTCGCCAACGCGTCTTCCATCGTCGCGCGCGGCCGATAGCCCAGCTCGCTGCGGGCGCGGCCGATGTCGAGGGTCATGTCGACGCTGAGCAATTCGATGCCGTAACGCAGCAGCGGTGGCTCGCGATCGGGACTGAAGCGGCGATACCAGGCTTCCACGCCGCTCGCCACGGCAAGCGCCAGCGGCTTGGACATGCGCCGCGTCGGTCGCGACAACGACAAGGCGTCGGCAAGCCGATCGATGACGTCCCAGATCGCGACCGGTTCGCCATTGCTGATGTTGTAGACGCGGCCGCTTAATCGCCAGGAGGCATCGATCGCCGACACGATCGCGTCGACGACGTTGTCGATGTACGTCAGATCGACCCGGCAGTCCTCACGGCCGATCCGGCGCAGCCGGCCGCTGCGCAGCGCCTGCGCCAGGCGCGGCAGGATCGCGGTGTCGCCGGGGCCGAAGATCGCCCGCGGCCGCAAGGCCAGCGCGGACACGCCGCCAGCCGCGCAACGCTCGAACACCCGCCGTTCGGCGATCAGCTTGGTCGCGACGTAGTCGTTGACCGCCTGCGCCGGCAAGGGATGGTCTTCGCGGATGTCCAGATGCGGGCGGCCATCGTGATAGATGCCGGGCGTGGAGATATGCACGAGCCGCCGCACCTGGCGCGCGATGCAGGCGGCGACGACGTGATCGGTGGCGTCGATGTTGGCGGCGACGAAATCGGCGCGTCGCCCCCACGGACTCGACAAGGCCGCCGAGTGCACGACGATGTCGGCGCCGCGCAGGGCGCGATGCACCGCGCCCTCGTCGGTCAAGTCGATGGCGACGAACTCGATGCCCTGCGCCTGCAGCGCGCGGCCGCGCGCAGGGTCGCGGCCGAGGCCGACGACCTGGGTCCAGGGGCGCGTCGCGACCAGATGGCGGGCGAGCGCGCCGCCGACGAAACCGGTCGCGCCGGTGACCACGATGCGTTGCGTCGTCATGCGTTCCTGTCCGTACGAACTGCCCACGAGCGCTGCAGTCGCGCTACACCCAGCTTCGTCGTCATAGCTCCATCGTCATAACATTCGGTCGTATCGTGGCCACGAGTCCATCTCAGTATGGCCCCTGGGCCTGGCTCTCCGATACGACGGACCGGCCCGGCCGTGCCGGCGACACCGCGACGACACGATCCTTATCCGAGCTACTGGCCATCCCGGCCCGGTATCGACGATCCTGCACACCACCACGTGGACGGATATCCGCCCATACCCACCCGCCGCGAGCGCAGCGATGACTTCAGCGCGAGCCTCCATACCGATGACCCCATCCGCATGACTGCCGCCTCCATCGACACGACCGCCGCGACCTCGGCCCAGGTGCCCTTGCCGCGACGCATCGCCATGGTCCTGGCGACCATGACCATCGCCACCGTGTTCTATCTCGCCATCAACACCTATCCGCTGCGCCAGCCGCGGCTGTTGCCGCTGACCTTCGTCGACGAGTGGATCGGCTGGCAGGCCTGGACGATCTGGCCGTACTGGCTGCTGCTGTTCACCGGCCCGGCGCTGTTGCTGTCGATCCGCGAGCGCAACCTGCTGCTCGCGACCCTGCGCGCGTATGCCATTGCGATGTCGCTGAATGCCGCGATCTGGCTGGCCTGGCCGACGCGCATGCTGCGCTCGGGCCTGCCCGAAGGGATGGACCCGTTCACCGCATTCGCCTGGCACTGCCTGTATGCGCTCGACGACGTCAACAACTGCTTCCCGTCTGGGCACATCACCATCCCGGCCGTGGTCGCGGTCGGCGCGGGCCTGCAATACCCGCGGGCACGCCCGTGGATCTGGTTGACGCTGATCGCACTCGCACCGAGCGTGATCAGCACCGGCCAGCATTACGCCTGGGACATCGCCGGCGGCCTCGCCACCGCGACCATCGGTCTCTTGCTCGCCGGCGTACCCTTGTGGCGTCCTGGTGCGGCCCCGCTGTTGCAGCCGCAGTAAACCCGCGGCCGCTATATCTTTCGCATTCACGAGGACACGACATGCCCGCCCCCCAACCCAAGCCCGGCCTGCTCTCGCGCGGCGCGATCGGCTTCTGGTTCCTCGGTCTCGGCGTGCTCGGTCTGGTGCGCTCGTTGATGCGCGCCTACCGCAGCGGCGTGTTCGAGGCCGACGCGATCACCCTGCTGTGGTTGATCGGCTCGATCCTGCTGACCCTGATGGGCGCGTTGCGCGTCTGGCGGGCCTGGCGCGAAGGCAGCCTGTCGCGCGATTGAACCGGACCGGCTGGTCAGGCATGGCCGATCAGGCACCGCTGATCCGGCACGGCCGAGCGAGCATCGCTGAGCCCGCACGCCGAGCCCGCACCCGCGAACCCATGCGCGGCCGCCGCTTGCGAATCTCGCGGCCCGCATCGCCGGCCGCGCAAGGCCGCCGCAGCGGCGATTGCGTTCATCCGGGCCGCCCTCGAACCAACCCCGCGGCTTTGCGAAAACGCCCCGACAGGCGCAAGCTGTAAGGCCTCGACGCGTCATCATCACGCGAACTGCCTACGCTTCCTTTATGTCCGCACGCACCGTTTCCGAATTCACCCTCGACCCCGTCGACAGCGAACGCCTGGCGAATCTGAGCGGGCCCTTCAACGGCCATCTGCGCATGATCGAACTGCGCCTGGGCGTCGAGATCGCCAACCGCGGCAACGTGTTCCGCATCGACGGCCCGGCCGCGGCGGTCGGCCAGACCGAACGGCTGTTGCGCAATCTGTGGAAGGACTCCGCCGCGGAAACCCTCGACGAAGCCGCGATTCATCTGGCCCTGACCGAAACCGGCGCCGACCAGGTCGTCGCCGACGATATCGAGCCGCAGGAAGTCGCGATCCGGGTCAAGCGCGGCACCATCCGCGGCCGCGGCGCCAATCAGGCCAAGTACCTGCACGCGATCGCCACTCACGACATCAATTTCGGCATCGGCCCGGCCGGCACCGGCAAGACCTTCCTCGCCGTCGCCAGCGCGGTCGAAGCCCTCAACGAGACGCGGGTGCAACGTCTGATCCTGGTGCGCCCGGCGGTCGAGGCCGGCGAGAAGCTGGGCTTCCTGCCCGGCGATCTCACCCAGAAGGTCGACCCCTATCTGCGCCCGCTGTATGACGCGCTGTACGAAATGCTCGGCGTGGAGAAAGTGGTCAAGCTGCTCGAACGCAACGTGATCGAGATCGCGCCGCTGGCGTATATGCGCGGCCGCACGCTCAACGATGCGTATGTGATCCTCGACGAAGCCCAGAACACCACCATCGAACAGATGAAGATGTTCCTGACCCGCATCGGCTACGGCAGCACCGCGGTGGTCACCGGCGACTTGACCCAGATCGACCTGCCCAAGCACCAGAAATCGGGCCTGCGCGATGCGCTCGACGTGTTGCGCAACGTCAACGGCATCAGCTTCACTTTCTTCGAAGCCAAGGACGTGGTCCGTCACCCGCTGGTCGCGCGCATCGTCAGCGCCTACGACGCGCGCGACGCCAAGGACGTGGAGACCGGGCCGGGCGTTTGACCCAGCGCGGCCCGGGCCGCGCCCGCGCGATCGGAGGATCGCGCTACCGCAGGACGGCGCTTCGGCCTGCGATATCGACCAGCCAACGCGAAGCGCAGGCCGCAAACAACGAACCGCCGAACAGTGAACCGCCGCAATGACCAAAGGTCCGATCCGTCTCGATGTTTCGATCAACTACGGCGTGCCGCGCAAGGGCCTGCCGGCGGCGAACAGCTTCCGTAAATGGGTCGCCGCGGCGCTGGAAGGTCGCATCCGCGAGGCCGATCTGGCGATCCGGGTGGTCGACAACAAGGAAGGCCGCTCGCTCAACCGCCATTACCGCGGCCGCGACTACGCCACCAACGTGCTCAGTTTCCCGGCCGACATGCCCGAGGGCCTGCCCGAAGGCGTGCGCCTGCCGCTGCTCGGCGACCTGGTGATCTGCGCGCCGGTGGTCGGGCGCGAGGCCCGCGAACAGAAGAAAGCGCTCAACGATCATTACGCCCACTTGACCGTGCACGGCACCTTGCATCTGCTGGGCTGGGACCACGAGGACGAACGCGAAGCCGAGTGCATGGAGCAGCTCGAACGCGAGATCCTCGCCAGCCTCGGCATCGCCGACCCGTACACCGAAGACTGACGCTTCGAACTGCGCAGCGCGGACGCGACGGTGCGAGTTCGGACTGGCGTTCCGCCAGTGTCAGCATAATCCGCGGACCGCTGTCGGTCGATTCCGACAACGTGCCGGCGACACGTGCATCGCCGCAAGGACACGCCGCGAACCGTATCGGTCTCGACCGTTTCGCCTTGATGCGGGCCTGCCGAGCCCGATCGCGTCCTAGCTTCCTCACCGACTAATCCCCACGCCGGCGCGGGCGCATTTCCTATGCGCCGTCCTCGCGCCTCGGCCCAGACTGCGCACATCGCAGGAAGGAGCCTGGTATGCGTCGGATGAAAGGAATCTCGTTGCTGGAAGTGGTGGCCGCCTTGGCCATCGTGTTCTTGTTGATCGGCGTGGCGATGCCGGCCTTGCTCAATGCGGTCGCCCGAGTGCGCATCGGCCACACCCGCATGGCTCTGGTCGACAGTTTCCTGGTCGCCAATCGCCTCGCGGTGGCGGCCGGCAGCGCGACCGTGATGTGTCCCGCACCGGCCCAGGGCGGTTGCAGCGGGCGCCCGGATTGGAGCCGCGGCTGGCTGGTGTTCGCCGATGTCGACGGCGACCGCAAATTCACCGCCCGCGACACCCTGATCCAACGCCGGCCGGCGCTCGGCGGCGACATCCGCCTGCACAGCACCCTGGGCCGCACACGCATCGTATTCCAGCCCGACGGCGACATCGCCGGCACCAACCTGACCTTCACCCTGTGCTCGGAACACGCCGACCCGGCCGGCACGGTCGTGCTGTCCAATGCCGGCCGCTTTCACCTGGGGCAGGCGTCCACCCCCCAGGTACGCAGTTGCCGGGACGGCTGAGCGGCCGCGCCGGAGCCCGCGCAAAGCCGGCTTCGGCGCCGAACGGCGGCCATCTCGCGTGCGTTCGTGGCGGTCGTCGCCCCTGTTGCAGGATTGCTACAAAGCGCGACCGGCAGCCCGCTACCAGGGGCCGGACGGCGCCTTGACCGCCCCATGCCGACCTTCCGGGTTAGACTTGCGCCACAGCCCTCCCCCCGAGGGCCACAGTTCAAGAGTCGAATGTCCGAGGACGACAGTAGTAGCACCCACGCGCCGGAAATCCCCGAGAAACGGCGTTCCTGGCTCGACCGCATCAGTTCCGCGCTGTCGGGCGAACCCAGCTCCCGCGAAGATCTGGTCGAGTTGCTGCGCGATGCGCAGTCCGACGGTCTCATCGCCGCCGACACCCTGCACATGATGGAAGGCGCCATCGCGGTTTCCGACCTCACCGTCGGCGACGTGATGATCCCGCGCTCGCAGATGATCGCTCTGCCGGCCGAGGCGAAGTTCCTCGACCTGATGAAGATGGTGGTCGAGTCCGGCCATTCGCGCTTCCCGGTGCACGGCGAAGACAAGGACGAGATCCTGGGCATCCTGCTGGCGAAGGACCTGTTGCGCGGCGTGGTCGCCGACAACGGCCCCGGCACGATCCACGAGTTGCTGCGTCCGGCGGTATTGATTCCCGAATCCAAGCGCCTGGACGTGCTGCTGCGCGAGTTCCGCCAATCGCGCAACCACATGGCCATCGTCATCGACGAGCACGGCGGCGTGGCCGGCCTGTTGACCATCGAAGACGTGCTGGAACAGATCGTCGGCGAGATCGACGACGAGCACGACGATGCCGAAGACCCGAACGCCCTGATCGCAGCCCAGGCCGACGGCCAGTACGTGGTCGACGCGCTGACCCCGATCGACGATTTCAACGAACGCTTCGGCGCCGATTTCGACGACGACGAGTACGACACCATCGGCGGCCTGGTCACCGCGGCGATCGGGCACCTGCCCGAGGCCGGCGAAGAACTCACTCTCGACCGTTTCGTGTTCCGCGTGGCCAGCGCCGATGCGCGGCGCGTACACGCCTTCCACGTCGGCGTGCTCGGCAACCTGTGATCGCCTGAGCGGCGCACGGCAAGCTCGTGCGCCCGAACGCGCGACCCGCGAAGAGGCGGCCTGTCCGGGCCGCCACGGGCCCCTGAGCCACTACGCCCCTCGCACCGCGCCAGGCGGAAGGGCGGGCTGGGCGGCTTTGCAGCCATCCGGAGCCTGGCACCGATTCGCAGCCGCCGACCTGTTGCGGAGCCGCTCGTCGGTTAGAACTCCGCGCAAACCCTGTGGCCGTGGCTGTTTACAATGGCCGTCATTCGCCTCGCCGGACCCTGTCGCCTGTGACCTCCACTCTCCGATTCGTCCGGTCGTTCGCCCTCGCCACCCTGATCCTGCTGCACAGCATCGCCTTCGCCGCACCGACCGGTACCCTGGCGGCCGCGCCGCAGCCCGCCGACACCGCCACAACGACCACCGCAACGCCGCGCGTCGGCATGGTCACGATGCAGCCCGGCGAGGAGTTCTGGTCGCGTTTCGGCCATGACGCATTGGTCGTCCTCGACCCCGCCAGCGGCCGGGCGATCTCGTACAACTTCGGCTACTTCGATCCGACCGAATCGGACTTCGTCCCGCGCTTCATCCGCAACGACATGCGCTATCGCCTGTTGGCCCTGCCGTTCGACGACGACATGGCGCAGTACGCACAGGAAGGCCGCGGCGTGTCGGTGCAGTGGTTGAACCTCACCCCGAAGCAGGCGCGCGAGCTGGCCGAGGCGCTGCGCGTCAACGCCCTGCCCGAGAACGCCTACTACCGCTACCAGTACTTCGACGACAACTGCGCCACGCGCGTGCGCGATGCCATCGACAAGGTGCTCGGCGGCGAACTGCGCCGCCAGACCGAAGGCCGCTCGCACGGCAGCAGCTTCCGCAGCGAAGCGCTGCGACTGTCGGCGCCGGAACCGTGGATGTGGCTGGTGCTGGACGTGATGATGGGCCCGGAAACCGACAAGCCGGTGCCGGTGTGGGCCGAGTCCTACGTCCCGAGCCGGCTCGCGGCGGCGCTGCGCGAGGTCAAGAGCCCGCAAGGCCAGCCCCTGGTCCAGGAAGAACGGCCCTTGCTGCCGCACAAGATCTCGCCCGAGCCCAAGGACCAACCGCTGCCGTGGTGGCCCTGGGTCCTGGCCGGCCTTGCGATCGCCGCGGCGCTGGCCTGGATCGGCGACCGCAGCCCACGCGTGCTCGCGATCGCGGCCTTACCGCTGTGGGCGGTGCTGGGCCTGGTCGGGGCGGTCCTGCTCTACGCCTGGGTCGATACCGGCCACAACTACATCTGGGCCAACCGCAACCTGTTGCTGTTCAACCCGCTGTGCCTGCTGCTGTGGTTCGGCGGTTGGCGCGCGCTGCGCGGCCGCGAGACCGGCCCGGTGTTCGTATGGCTGACCGGGCTGGTCGCCTTGTGCGCGCTGGCGGCCTTGTTCCTGTACTGGCTGCCGGTGTATCCGCAACGCAACGCCCACTGGATCGCGCTGTGGCTGCCGATCCAGGTCGGGTTGTGGGCCGGATTCCGCAAAGCCGCCCGATTGCGCCTGGCTTGACGGCTTGCCGCAGCCGCCGCGCGCGGGCAGGATTCGGGCCATGAGCGATTCGACCCTGCCCCAATGCGTCATCAACTGCGCGGCCTACAGCCGCGACGGCACCCGCCGCGACATCGGCCTGGATGCGATCAGCGACGTTCTCGCCGTCGACGACGGCAGCTTCGTTTGGGTCGGCCTGTATGAGCCCGACGAAGGCATCCTCGACAAACTGCAGGAAGAATTCTGCCTACACGACCTCGCGGTCGAGGACGCCCACAACGCGCATCAACGGCCGAAGATCGAGTCCTACGGCAACTCGCTGTTCATCGCCATCCACACCGCGCAGAAAATCGACAACCGCATCCGCTTCGGCGAGACACACATGTTCGTCGGCCCGCGTTATCTGGTGACCGTGCGCCACGGCGCCTCGATCAGCTACAAGGGCGCCCGCGCGCGCATCGAACGCGAACCGGACCTATTGGAACACGGGCCCGGTGCGGCGCTGTACGCGGTGTTCGACAGCGTGGTCGACAACTTCATGCCGATCGTCGAAGGCTTCACCCAGGAGCTCAACGAACTCGAGAAAGACATCTTCGCCGAGGATTTCCGCAAGGAGACCGTGCAGGAGCTGTACGACCTCAAGCGCGAGCTGACCCGCCTGCGCATGGCGGTCTCGCCCCTGCAGGACATCCTCGGCCAGCTCGCGCGCTCGCGCGGCGGCCTCATCGACGAAGAGATCCAGCTGTATTTCCGCGACGTGCTCGACCACGCCGTGCGCATCAACGAGACCACCGACACCTTGCGCGAAATGCTGACCGCCGCGGTCAGCGTCAACCTGTCGCTGGTGACCGTGCGCCAGGGCGAAGTGGTCAAGCGCCTCGGCGCCTGGGCCGCCCTGCTCGCCGCCCCGACCCTGATCGCGAGCTGGTACGGCATGAACTTCGTGCACATGCCCGAACTGCCCGGGCAATGGAGCTATGCGGTCTTGATCGGCTCGGTGATCGCGATCTGCCTGGTGCTCTACATCGGCTTCAAGCGGGCGAAGTGGCTGTAGGGAAGGCAAACGGCAAATCCCCCCTGCCCCCCTTTTTCAAAGGGGGGAACAGCAAAAGCGGCAGCGGCTCAGCAGCGACAACGACAGCGACAGCGACAGCGACAGCGACAGCGACGATGTTGCCTTGACCCGATCGCCGCATCGGCCATCGTCAACTCGCCCTTTTGACAAAGGGGGCTGGCGCCTGCGGCGCTCGCAAGTCCGACCCGATCGGCGGCGCCCGGGGATTTGCTCTACCGCACCACCATCGCACCGAGATCGCTCGCCGCGCACCCGCCGCCCAGACGCCCCGATCCGCATGCCCAGCCGCCCGAACCGCGGCCCTAAGACCAAAGTATCAGCCGCTATTGCGGCACTGCGCATTGACCCGCGCGGACCCAGGGGCGACGCTGCCTGAGTTCAATCTGGGAGGGTCGTCATGAAAGGTGGTCTCGGCAAACTGGGCTGGGCGGCCCTCGCAGTCCTCGGGGCTTTCTGCCTCGGCACGATCGCGCTGCGGCGCGGCGAACACATCAATGCGTTGTGGATCGTGGTCGCGGCGGTATCGATCTACCTGGTCGCCTACCGCTACTACTCCCTGTTCATCGCCGAAAAGGTGATGCGGCTCGACCCGACCCGGGCCACGCCCGCGATCATCAACAACGACGGGCTCGACTACGTCCCGACCAATAAGCACGTGTTGTTCGGCCACCATTTCGCCGCCATCGCCGGCGCCGGCCCGCTGGTCGGCCCGGTGCTCGCCGCGCAGATGGGCTATTTGCCCGGATTGCTGTGGCTGATCGTCGGCGTGGTGCTGGCCGGCGCGGTACAGGATTTCATGGTCCTGTTCGTCTCCAGCCGCCGCAACGGCCGCTCGCTCGGCGACCTGGTGCGCGAGGAAATGGGCCGCATCCCCGGCACCATCGCCCTGTTCGGCGCCTTCCTGATCATGATCATCATCCTCGCGGTGCTGGCGATGATCGTGGTCAAGGCGCTCGCTGAAAGCCCCTGGGGCATGTTCACGGTGATGGCGACCCTGCCGATCGCGGTGATGATGGGCGTGTACATGCGCTACATCCGCCCGGGCAAGATCGGCGAAATCTCGGTGGTCGGGCTGATCCTGCTGCTCGCAGCGATCTGGTACGGCGGCAAGGTCGCGGCCGATCCGGTGTGGGGCCCGGCCTTCACCTTCACCGGCACCCAGATCACCTGGATGCTGATCGGCTACGGCTTCGTCGCCGCGGTGCTGCCGGTGTGGCTGGTGCTGGCGCCGCGCGACTACCTGTCGACCTTCCTCAAGATCGGCACCATCATCGCGCTGGCGATCGGCATCGTCATCGTGATGCCCGACCTGCGCATGCCGGCGTTGACCCAGTTCACCGACGGCACCGGCCCGGTCTGGAAAGGCGGCCTGTTCCCGTTCCTGTTCATCACCATCGCCTGCGGCGCAGTGTCGGGCTTCCATGCGTTGATCTCCTCGGGCACCACGCCCAAGCTGCTCGCCAATGAATCGCATATGCGCTACATCGGCTATGGCGGCATGCTGATGGAGTCCTTCGTCGCAATCATGGCCCTGGTCGCCGCTTCGGTGATCGAACCGGGCGTGTATTTCGCCATGAACAGCCCCGCGGCCCTGGTCGGCAGCGACGTGCATGCAGTGTCGGCGACGATCTCGAGCTGGGGCTTCTCGGTCACCCCGGAGATGCTGCAGACCACCGCCAAGGACATCGGCGAGAACACCATCCTCGCCCGCGCCGGCGGCGCGCCGACGCTCGCGGTCGGCATCGCCCAGATCCTGCACAACGTGTTGCCGGGCCAGAACACGATGGCGTTCTGGTATCACTTCGCGATCCTGTTCGAGGCCTTGTTCATCCTTACCGCGGTCGACGCCGGCACCCGCGCCGGGCGCTTCATGCTGCAGGACCTGCTCGGCAGCTTCGTGCCGGCGTTGCGCCGCACCGAAGCCTGGGGCCCGAACCTGCTCGCGACCGGCGGCTGCGTCGCCTTGTGGGGCTACTTCCTCTATCAGGGCGTGGTCGATCCGCTCGGCGGCATCAACACCCTGTGGCCGCTGTTCGGTATCGCCAACCAGATGCTCGCCGGCATCGCGCTGATGCTGTGCACGGTGGTCTTGTTCAAGATGAAGCGCGACCGCTATGCCTGGGTGACGATCGTGCCGACGGTCTGGCTGCTGATCTGCACCAGCGCGGCCGGCCTGATCAAGATCTTCGACGACAACCCGGCGGTCGGTTTCCTCGCCCAGGCGCACAAGTACCAGGCCGCGATCGCCAAGGGCGAAGTGGTCGCCCCGGCGAAGAGCATCGAGCAGATGCAGCAGATCATGCTCAACAGCTACGTCAACACGGTGCTGACCGGGTTGTTCCTGTTCGTGGTGTTCAGCGTGCTGGTGTATTCGGTGCGCGCGATCGCCAAGGCGCGCGCCAACCCCGAGCGCAGCGACCGCGAATCCCCGTACGTGGCCTTGAAGCCGCACGAAATGGCGAACGTGTGATGGGCACCGCGCTCGTTCCCGCCAGTCAGTACCAGCTCTACAAGCGCACCTGGCATCGCCTGGTGCAGACCGCGCGGTTGTGTTGCGGGGTGCCGGATTACGACAACTATGTCCGCCACCTGATGGAGAAGCACCCCGAGCGGCCGATTCCGGACTACGCGACCTTTTTCCGCGAGCGCCAGGAGGCGCGTTACGGGGGCGGGCGGTTCGGGTGTTGCTGAGCGGGTTCCGCTGGAGCGAGAGGCCGCCTTCGGGCGGCCTTTTCTTTGGGTCATTCCGGCTTCGGCGTCTTCCACTCGGTGCAGGCCCTTCCCCTGTAGGAGCTACGTCCTACTGGATTTCCTTCGGTCATAAGTCGCGACCGCGGGACGCGCAGCAGTTGCATCGCTGCGGTCATTCATCGAAGCCGCGTGCTTTCGCGAAGAGTAGGAGCGGCGCAAGCCGCGACCAAGGAATTCGCAGAGGCGACAACGCTGACCTCGTCCATCGAAGCAGCGTGCCGTCGCGAGAGTAGGAGCGGCGTCCGACTGGATTTCCTTCGATCACAAGCCGCGACCGCGCTGTGATGGTCTTGCGGCGCATCTTTGAAGCAAAGACCAAGATCGAACGCTAAGAGCTTCCGCCGCTAAAGCGGCGGGTTACTTTCTCAGTCATAAGCAACAAAAGTCCGTCTGGATTCCCTTCGGTCAAAGGTAACCAAAGAAGTTGCTTTTCTTTGAATCACAGGCCCGCACGTTCGTTGCCAACGCGGGGATCTACATACGGGACATCCCTGTCCCGATGAAAAACGGCCCGCATCCCTGCGGGCCGCCCTCCGGGTCTTCGATGGCCTTCATTAGTGCTCGGCTACGCACAGCCACCGCAAAATCTTCACGGTAACGGTAACGGCAACGGCAACGGCAACTGCAACTGCAACTGCTACAGCGATGGTTCCCGGCGTTGCGGCTGCCTCGCCTCAGGCCGGCGCCGCGCCCGCCAGCGAACGCAGGGTGATGCCTACGATGTAGGCCAGGCCGGTGCCGGTCGCGTAGCCGAGCGTGCCCAGCAAGGCGCCCACCGGCGCCAGCGAGGGGTGGAAGGCCGAGGCGACGACCGGCGCCGAGGCCGGGCCGCCGATGTTGCTCTGCGAGCCGATCGCGAAATAGAAGAACGGCACGCGCAACAGGCGTCCGACGGTCCACAACAATACGATGTGGATCGAGATCCAGATCAGGCCCAGCGCGAACAGCCAGGGCCGGTCGAGCAGGGCCAGGATGTCCATCTGCAGGCCGATGCAGGCGATCAGGAAATACAGCAGCAGGCTGCCGATCTTGGAGGCGCCCGCGCCTTCCAGCGTGCGCGCGCGGGTGAAGCTCAGCGCGAGGCCGGCGAAGGTCGAAATCGCCACCACCCAGAAGAAGGGCTCGTGCAGGCTGACGGTCTTGGCCCAGGACACGTTGGCCGCGAACCAGCCCGACAGCGGGCTCGCTATGGCGTGCGCGAGCCCGACCACGCCGAAGGCGATGCCGACGATCATCGCCAGGTCGCTGAGGCTGGCGACGCGCTGATGCTGGGCCTGGAACTGTTCGATACGCTGCTTGAGTTCCTCGATGCCGCGGGTGTCGGCGCCGCTGCGCGCATCGATCGCCTGGGCGCGGCTGGCGAGGAAGATCAGCACCGCCATCCAGACATAGCCGACGCCGACATCGACCACCGCGAACTGGCCGAAGGTGGTCGCGTCGACCTGGAAGATCTCCTTCATCGCCAGCATGTTGGCGCCGCCGCCGATCCAACTGCCGGCCAGCGCGGCCATGCCGCCCCAGGTATCGCCAGCCACGGTTTCCGGATGCACCGCGCGCATCAGCACGAAGGCGGCGATCGCGCCGACCATCACGCTGAGCGACGAGACTGCGTACATCACCAGCAACTTCGGCCCGAGCTTCAATACGCCCTTGAGGTCGATGGTCAGGGTCAGCAACACCAATGCGGCCGGCAACAACACGCGGCTGGCGACCGGGTTGTAGAGTTTGGTGTTCGCGCCGTCGACCAGGCCGATAGTGTTGTAGATGCCGGGAATGAAGTAGCACAACAGCAGGGCCGGCACGTAGGTGTAGAACTTCTTCCACAGCCCCGTCTCGCGCGAGGACGTCCAGAACACCAGCCCGAGCGTCGCCGCGATCAGGCCGAGGACGACGATGTCGTTGCTGATGAGCGCCGTACGGGCGGTTTCTGGCATGCCGGTGTTCCCCAGGAGATGAGCGAGCGGTAAAGCGTCCTCGCTTTTACTTCGGATAGGCCGGACCCGGCAAGGGCCGACGGTGCCGGACGGCCTTTGGACTCGCATCTTGAGAGGGGCACAACCCCCTGTTTATCGCTCTTGCGGAGGAGGTATTCCTTCGCGAGAGGGGCCCGGCGCGACTCGGGAGAGCTGTCGCCGAATCGACGATGGGATTCGATGCCAACTGGCGGAAAAGCAAATCCCCCCTGCCCCCTTTTGCAAAGGGGGGAACCGCGAAGCCCAACCGGCTACGACCTTCGGTGCTGCCGCTCCTGAGGCTATGCCGACGTACCCGATCCACTCACCGGCAAAAAAAGCCCCCTTTGAAAAAGGGGGCTGCGCGTTGCCTTGTTCGATGGCGATTCGGCGATCGGCGCGTAGGGGATTTGCTTTGCTCTGAGAGCGAAGAGCAAATCCCCTTCCCCGCTTTTTCAAAGGGGGAACTGATGCCTTAGCATTCGGAGCGGGGTTTACTCGCCGATATGCTGCTTCAGCCAGCCGTTGACGGTGTCGTGCCACTGCACGCTGTTCTGCGGCTTGAGCACCCAGTGGTTCTCGTTCGGGAAGTACAGGAACTTCGATTCGATGCCCTGGCGCTGCAGCGCGGTGAACACGCCGATGCCCTGCTCCACCGGGATGCGATAGTCGAGCTGGCCATGGATCACCAGCATAGGCACCTTCCAGTCCTTGACGTGGTTGACCGGGTTGAACTTCTCGTAGTTCTTCGGCACGTCATACGGCGTACCGCCCTGCTCCCACTCGGTGAACCACAGCTCTTCGGTGGCATACCCCATCATGCGCTGGTCGAACACGCCGTCATGGCTGACCAGGCACTTCCACGGCTGCTGCCAATTGCCGGCGATCCAGTTGACCATGAAGCCGCCGTACGAGGCGCCGAGCGCGCAGGCCTTGTCGCCGTTGAGGAAGCCGTACTTCTTCTGCGCCGCGGCCCACCCCTTCTGCAGGTCCTCGAGCGGGCGGTCGCCCCAATGCTCGCTGATCGCATCGGTGAAGGCCTGGCCGTAACCGGTCGAACCGTGGAAATCGATCATCACCACCGCATAGCCCTGGCCGGCGTACGTCTGCGGGTTCCAGCGATAGCTCCAGCCGTCGCCGAAGCTGCCTTGCGGGCCGCCGTGAATCAGGAACGCGACCGGATACTTCTGGCCTTCCTGGTAGTTCCACGGCTTGACCACGTAGCCGTGCACGGTGTCGCCGTTCCAGCCCTTGAAGTCGAACTGTTCGTACTCGCCGAACCGCACGCCTGGCAGGCGTTGGCTCGCGCTCGGGGTGATCGCGCGCTCGGGTGCGCCGTCGAGGCCGCCGACGATGATCTGATCGCCGCTCTTGAGGCTGTTGCGGGTGAAAGCGAAGGTCTTGCCGGCAAGCTGCGGCGAGCCGAGGCTGCCGTCGCCGATCAGGCGGGTCGGCTTGCCGCTGGCGATGTCGACGCCGAACAGGGGCAACTGGCCGACATCCTGGGCCAGGGTGTAGATGGTCTTGCCGTCGGCCGACAGCACGATGTTCTCGGCCGAGCGGTCCCAGTCCGGCGCGATCTCGCGCGCCTTGCCGCTGGCCAGGTCGAGCGCGAACAGGCCGAAGCGGTCGGCTTCGAAGCCCGGACGCTTCATCGCCCGGTAGTACAGGGTCTTGCCGTCGGCGGCGAACACCGCGCCGGTGTCCCAGGCCGGGTTGGACGCAGTCAGGTTCTTGGCCGCGCCGCTGCCGTCGGCAGCGACGAGGTAAAGATCGAAATTGGTCGACCACGGTTCCTTGGCGTCGGCCTTGCGCGCACTGAACACCAGCGACTGGCCGTCGGGCGACCAGGTGTATTCGCTGCTGTCGCCGAACGGACGCGAGGGCACATCGCCGATCACGTCGGCGCCGACCAGCTTGGCGGTGGCGACGGTCTTGCCGGCAGCCGGCAGCTCGCTAACGAACAGACGATTGAGGCGGCCGTCGTTCCAGGCGTCCCAGTGGCGAATGAACATGCGGTCGAAGACCATGCCGCTGGCCTTGTTCTTCTCGGCCGCGTCGAGCTTCTTCTTGGTGCAGGCCAGGTCGGCCGCGCACTCGGCATAGGCTTCGGTGTTGAACGCCACGCGCTTGCCGTCGGGCGAGATCTGGTAACCGCCGACGTCGCCGTCGAACGCGGTCAGCTGCCTGGGCGCACCGCGGCCAGCCCAGTCGATCGAATACAGCTGGCTGCTGCCGCTCTTGGCGCTGAGGAAATACACCAGCTTGCCGTCCGGCGAGAACGACGGCGAGTTGACGTTCCAGCCTTCCGGGGTGAGCCGCTTCGGCGGCGCCGCGTCGCGCGCGAACAGGTCTTCGATCCACAGCGAAGTCGACGACTTGTTGGCGGCGAAATCGACGCTGCGCTGGGCGAACACCAACTGACGGCCGTCGGCCGACAAGGTCGGCGAGGACACCCGGTCCATCGTCGCCAGGTCGCGGACTTCCAGGCCGCGCGGCAGCGGCGGCGTGAGCGAGAAAGCCGGCGCGGATGCGCAGGCCAGCAGCAGGGCCATCGGCAGGAGTGCGTGGCGTGGCGTCATGGCGAAACCTCTAGCGTGGTCGGGGCGGCCGTTCGAGCGCAGGCGCATCGATCGGCACGGGATGGAAAGAGAACGGCCCGGCTTCAAGCCGGGCCGTCGAATCGGATCAGGCTTGCGGAACCGGTGCGTTGCGGCTGCTGCGATAGAACAGCCACACCACCACCGCCAACACCAGCAGGCCGATGCCGGCGCCGAAGTGGAAGCGTTCCGGCAGGGCCAGCACGTCGGCGCGCTTGCTGATCACGATCGGGAACGCGATCGCGATGCCCATCAGCGCTTCGCCGGTGATCAGGCCGGCGGCGAACAAGGTGCCGGGACGATGCACGCGGTCGACCTCGGCCTCGTCGCTGTTCGCGGTCAAACCGCGGCGACGACCGACGATGTGCGAGAGCAGGCCGCCGAGGAAGATCGGCACCATCAGTTCCAGCGGCAGGTAGATGCCGATGGCCGCGGCCAGCACCGGCACGCGGAACTTGGCCTTGCGCGACTTCAGCCATTCGTCGAAGGCGATGATGACCGCGCCGATGGCGGCGCCGATGCCGATCATCGTCCACGGCAGCTCGCCGCCGAACATGCCCTTGGCGACCGATGCCATCAAGGTGGCCTGCGGCGCGGCGAGCGAGTTGGGATGCTCCGCGGTCGGCGCGCCGATGCCGTAGGCGGCGGCAAGCAGGTTCAGCACCGGCGCCATGATCAGCGCGCACGAGAAAGTACCGATGCCGAGCATCAACTGCTGCTTCCACGGCGTCGCACCGACGATGTAGCCGGCCTTGAGATCCTGCAGATTGTCGCCGCCGACCGCCGCCGCGCAGCACACCACCGCGCCGATCATGATCGCGGCGACGGCACCGATCGGCGAGTCGCGGCCGAGCATCAGCACCAACACCGCCGAAGCGAACAGGATGGTCGAGATGGTGATGCCCGAAACCGGGTTGTTGGACGAGCCGATCAGGCCGGCCAGGTAGGCCGACACCGACACGAACAAAAAGCCGGCGACGATCATGATGATGGTCATCGGCACGCTGACGAACCAGTTGCCGACGATGGCCTGGTACAGCAGCAGCAGCGGCATCACGAACGCGACCAGGGCGATCAGCATCCACTTCATCGGCAGGTCGCGATCGGTCTCGGCGACCACGCCGCCGCTGCCCTTGCGCGCCGCGGCCAGGCCGCTCTTGACGCCCGACATCAGCGACTTGCGCAGCGAGAACAAGGTCCAGACGCCGCCGATCAGCATCGTGCCGACGCCGAGGTAGCGCACCTTGGCCGACCAGATCGCGCGGCCGATCTGCTCGGCGCTGCCGTCGGCGATGCGCGCGGCCAGTTCCGGGTCGGAGCCGAGGAAGAACATGTGGTAGATCGGAATCGCGAACTGCCACGACAGGATGCTGCCGGAGACCACCACGATGCCGACGTTGAGGCCGACGATGTAGCCCACGCCGAGCAGCGCCGGCGACAGGTTGGTGCCCATGAAGCCCAGGTACTTGCCCATCCAGCCGGAGACGATGGCGTTGTCGGGGATCAGGCGCATGCCGCTTTCGGCGGCGACCTTGACCAGCGCGCCGACGCCGCCGGCCAGGGCCAGGATCTTCAGGCCCGGGCCCGGGTTTTCGCCGGCCTTGAGCACTTCGGCCGCGGCCTTGCCTTCCGGGAACGGCAACGGGTCTTCGACGATCATCGAACGGCGCAGCGGCACCGAGAACAGCACGCCGAGCAGGCCGCCGAGGCCCGCGATCGCCAGCACCCAGGAATAACGGAAGTCCTGCCAGTAGCCCAGGATCACCAGTGCCGGGATGGTGAAGATCACGCCGGCGGCGATCGAGGAACCGGCCGAGGCGCCGGTCTGGACGATGTTGTTCTCCAGGATCGTGCCGCCGCCGAGCAGGCGCAGCACGCCCATCGAGATGACGGCGGCGGGGATCGCGGTGGCGATGGTCAGGCCGGCGAACAGGCCCAGGTAGGCATTGGCTGCTGCCAGGATCACCGCCAGGAAGACGGATAGCAGGACGGCTCGGAAGGTCAATTGGGGCGTAGCGGACGAGGCCATCGGCGTCTCCATCGCGGGTGATCGTTCAAGTGCGGCAGCGTATGTGCGGAGCCGGCCGGGAAGGACCGGGCGCCACGCAATCCGCCGATGATCGCATCCGCCGCCGGCCCCTGTAAAAGTGCAGTGCGGCAAAAAGCGGGATTGGGCAAAAGCCGCGGCCGGGGCGGCGAGGACCGAATTTCCCGGGTTTCTGCGGGAAAAGGGGTTGGGTGGTCGGGATCGGGACTCACCGATGGCCGCGAATACGAGCGAGCGGCCCTCAGCTCAGCGCTCTCAGCTTTGCACTCCTTGCGGTAGCCGCCGCAGCAAGCGGGAGCGCGAGCGACAGTGACGTGAGCGAGTGCAGGGATAAGAAACCGACCGCATCGAAGCCTGTCCTTTCTCCCGTTCACGGGAGAAGGTGGCCCGCAGGGCCGGATGAGGGCATCGGCCCGGATCGAGTCTGTTTCCCTCGCCGCCGTCCCTGGACGCCCCTCGTCCGGGACCTCGACCGCCCTGCCCGCCCTATACTCCCGCCTCCCGGCCCGCTCCCGGTCCGAAGGGAATCCGCTCGTGCCCGCAAGCAGTATTTCGAACCCGGCGCCGGTCGCACCGCGCAACGACGACTTCCTCGGCCATCCCAAGGGCCTGTACGTCTGCTTTTTCACCGAAATGTGGGAGCGCTTCTCGTTTTACGGGATGAAGGCGCTGCTGTTGCTGTATCTGCTGAAGTACCACCTGTTCGGCGACGACGCCGGCTACGACCTGATCGGCGCCTACGGCGGCTTGGTGTACGCAGTGCCCGTGATCGGCGGCCTGCTCGCCGACCGCTACCTCGGCATGCGCAAGGCGGTGGTGTTGGGCGGCGTGTTGCTGGTGCTCGGCCACCTAGGCATGGCCTACGAAGGCCACGCCGCCAGGATGGTGAACGGCGTGGCGGTGCGCGACGAGACCGCGTTGCAGGTGTTCTATCTGTCGCTCGCGCTGATCATCAGCGGGGTCGGCTTTCTCAAGCCCAACATCTCGACCATCGTCGGCAAGCTCTACGAGCTCAACGACCCGCGCCGCGATTCCGGCTTCACCCTGTTCTATGCCGGCATCAACGTCGGCGCGCTGTTCTCGGCGCTGATCTGCGCCTTCCTCGGCGAAACCTACGGCTGGAAATACGGCTTCGGCGCGGCCGGCGTCGGCATGGTCGCCGGGCTGTTGATGTTCCTGTGGGGCCAGCGCTATCTGCGCGGTCACGCCGAACCCAGCGACCCCTCGCGCCTGCGCGAGCGCGTCGGCGCGTTCTCGCGCGAAACATGGATCTACCTCGGCACCGCCCTCGGCGTGCTAGTGATGTGGGGCACGATCCAGGTCGCCTCGAAGATCACCCTGACCCTCGGCAACCTCAGCTTCACCGCCGCGCTGGCGATCATGCTGGCGACCTTGCTGGTGTTCCTGATCTGGTTCTTCGGTTTCATCGCCCGCCAGTGCAGCGCGGTCGAGCGCCAGCAGATGCTCGCCTTGGTGGTGCTGATCTTCGCGGTGCTGATCTTCTTCACCCTGTACGAGCAGACCTACGGCTCCTGGGTGACCTTCAACGACCGCCTGATGACCAAGGACATGTTCGGCCTCGCCGTCGGCGGGTACGCGCCGACTCTGCCGTGGTCGGCGTTCTCGATGGCGCTCAGCCCGCCGCTGATGGTCGCCGCGCTGGTCGCCAGCGACCGCGGCCGCGACGGGCTGGCCAAGCTCCTGGTCGGCCTGCTCGCGCTCGGCCTGGCTCTGGCCACCGCGCACGACGTGGTGCTGGTGCCGCAGACCGCCGGTTCGCTGACTTACCTCGGCGCCTTCTTCATCGTGGTGCTGGCACCGCTGTTCTCGTGGCTGTGGCCGTGGCTGGCGCGGCGCGGTCGCCACCCGAGCAAGCCGGTGACGATGGCGCTCGGCCTGATCTTCGCCGGCTTGTCCTTCCTGCCGCTGATGGCCGCGGCAAAAGTGTCGGGCGGCGGCGAGATGGCCAGCGTGTGGTATCTGGTCGCGGCGTATTTCATTCTCGAAATCGGCGAGATGTGTTTGTCGCCGATCGGCCTGTCGGCGGTGACTCAGCTCTCGGTGGCGCGCGTGGTCGGACTGATGATGGGCGCGTTCTGGCTCGCCACCGCGTTCTCGGAAGTGTTGGCCGCACAGTTCGCCAAGATCGCCTCGGTCGAGATCCCGGAGGGCGGCGCGATCGACATGGCCTCGGCTTCGGCCAACTACGCCGAGCTGTTCTCGATGCTGATGTGGCTCGGTATCGGCTCGGGCGT
This sequence comes from Lysobacter antibioticus, assembly GCF_001442535.1. NCBI lineage: Bacteria > Pseudomonadati > Pseudomonadota > Gammaproteobacteria > Lysobacterales > Lysobacteraceae > Lysobacter > Lysobacter antibioticus. The sequence continues at coordinate 608,406 of NZ_CP013141.1, forward strand.
GTTGTTCCTGCTGCTGTCGCCGCTGTTGCGGCGCTGGATGCACGGAGTGAAGTGAGGCAGGTAGAAGCCAGGAACGAATGGTGAGGAGTGGGTAGGAAGTGAGCAGGACGGCTGCGACGGCCCTTGCTCACTCCTCCCCACTCATTCCTCGACTTACTTCTTGCCGGTGGAGGCCGCGTCGACTTTCGGCGCCGCCGCGAGGCGGCCGCCGAGCGACTTCGACAGGAATGCCAGCAGCCGCGCGTAGTACTCGCGCTGGTGTTCTTCGCGGTAGAAGCCGTGACCCTCGGTCTTGTAGTACAGCGTCTCGACCGGCACGCCGGCCTGGCGCAAGGCCTTCTCCATCTTTTCGCTGTGCACGATCGGCGCGCGCTCGTCTTCGCCGCCGGCGGCGAGGAACACCGGCACCTTGATGCGGTCGGCCAAACGGGTCGGCGACACCTTGTCGAGCGCTTCCGGCGAGCCGAGCCAACTGCGCAGATAGGCCTCGCCGGAACCGCGGCGCTGGATGTCGCCGGTGGTGTGCATCATCGGCAGGTCGTACACGCCGACATAGCCGGCGGCGCAGCGATACAACGCCGGCTCCTTGGCCACGCCCATCAGCGAGGCGTAGGCGCCGTAGCTCGCGCCGTACAGGCAGATACGCGAGGAGTCGGCGATGCCCTGCTCGATCGCCCAACGCGTCGCGTCGGTGACGTCGTCCTGCATCTTGCCGCCCCACTCGCGCTTGCCGGCTTCCAGGAAGGCGCGGCCGTAGCCGCCGGAGCCGCGATAGTTCAACTGCAGCACCGCATAGCCGGCATCGGCCAGCAATTGCGAGTCGTCGTCGAAATGCCAGGCATCCTGGATGCCGAACGGCCCGCCGTGCGGCATGACCACCAGCGGCAAAGACTTGCCGCTGCTGTCCTTCGGCGTGGTCAGCAGGCCCGACAAGGGCAGGCCGTCGCGCGCGCGCAGGTTGATCGCGCGCACCGGCGCACGCTTGGCCGGGTCGAACCAGGAACGGCGGCTCAGTACGTGCGCGGCGTGCTTGTTGGCCTTGTCGAACAAGAACAGATCGCCCGGGCTACGATCGTTCCAGACCTGCACCAGGGCCAGCTGGCCGTCGGCGCTCTGCGAGGTGATGCGCACCGCATCGCCGGGGAACGCGGCCTCCAGGCTGCGGTACTGGCGCGCTTCCGGCGAGGCATTGTCGAAGAACACCGTGCGCGGCTTGCCGTCGGCGAAGAACACGCCGACCGGGATGCGGGTGTTGTTGCGATAGATGATGCGGTCCGGATCGGCGGTCTTGTCGCGCAGGACCTCCTTGCGGGTGCGGGTGGCGAGGTCGTAGGCGACGATCGCATCCGGCCCCTGCGTCTGTTCGCTTTGGAAATACGCGACGCTGTCGTCGGCGGAGAAGCCGATCGGATGATCCATGACCTCGTCCTGCGTATCCGAGCCCAGCAAAGCCCACTCGGCTTTTTCATCCGCGCGGTAGAACAGCTTGCGCCGCAGATCGGTGCCGAAGCCGAGCGCGAAACGGACCACGCCGGCGTTGTCGGTCATATATCGGGCATTGCGCACCGGCGCGATCGCGAGCCGGTTGCGCTGGCCGGTGATCGTGTCCAGGCGCTCGGCACGGGTATAGGCGTCGGCGCTGAACTGCTGCACCGAGATCACCACGCCCTTGTCGTCGGCCGGCAGATCGTCGACCAGAAAGCCGGCGACGTCCTCGACCTTCTTCGGCTGGATGCGCGTGCCGGCGCCGCGGCTCTGCACGCGGTAGCCGATCAGCACGTCGGCGCCGGTGCCGTTGGCATTGATCGCGAACAGTTCGCCGGTGGGGATCGGCGCGTCGCGCGAACCCAGCTTCTGGGCCATGCCGATCAACACGCGCGTCGGGCTGACCCACCAGAAATCGTCGACGTGATTGTTCTTGCCGACCCGGAAGGTGCCGGTACGCTTCATGTCGGCGCGGGTGAAGATCACCAGTGCGGTCTCGTCCTCCATCGGCACCGAGGCGGCGTAGAACTCGCCGGTCGGCGACAGTTTGACGTCGGTGAAGGTATCCGGTTTGACGAAGGCTTCGACGTCGACGCCTTGAACGGCTGCCCCTTGAGCGGCGCCAGCGCTCACCGCGTTTTCCGCGGCGACGACGTCCACGATCGGCGCAGCCAGCAGCCCCGCCAGCAACAGCGCGCTTCCCCAATGCTTCATTGCGATCCCCTGTAGTCCATGAATGGTTCGGCCGAGAACGGTCCCGTCGAGAACGGCTCCCTCGAAAACCGGAGGCATCCGCCGCCGGCCGGCGCGGACTGCCGTCATGGAGGAACGCTCGCAAGCCGCGCACTCCCTACGTCTTCGCAGCCCGGCTTCAGCCGGCCTGCCGGTCCGCCCTCGCCCATCCCCCCGGCGGAACGTCGGCCCGTCGCGTCCGCGACGCAGCGATCATAGAAGGCCCACGGCGCTCACACAATTGGGCCGCCGCAGTGTGCTGCGCGACCCATGGAGGCTGGCGATACCGCGGATGCGCGGGCTCAGGCGGTGGCGTCGAGCGTGGTCGTGAGCGCGTCGCGCCAGTGCGGAATCGACAGGCCGTACTCGGACTGCAGACGGCTGGTGTCGAGCACCGAATAGTTCGGCCGCCGCGCGGGCGTCGGGTAATCGGCGGTGGTGATCGGCACCACCTGCGGGCGGCGTTCGATCAGGCCACGAAGCTGGGCTTCGGCGAAGATCGCTTCGGCGAAACCATGCCAGCTGGTCTGCCCGCCGGCCACGATATGACGCACGCCGGACTCGACGATGCCCCGGCGCAGCACCGCCGCTGCGGTGTCGGCGAGCAACCAGGCCGGCGTCGGCGAGCCCTGCTGGTCGGCGACCACCCGCAGTTCGTCGCGTTCGGCCCCGAGGCGCAGCATCGTACGCAGGAAGTTGTGGCCGTGAGTGGCATAGACCCAGGCCGTGCGCAGGATCAGATGCGCGGCGCCGCTGGCGCGGATGGCCTCTTCGCCGGCCAGCTTGCTCTCACCGTAAACGCTGAGCGGACCGGTCGGGTCGCTTTCGAGATACGGGCGCGTGCCGTTGCCGTCGAAAACATAGTCGGTGGAGTAATGGATCAGGCCGATATCATCGGCCGCGCAGAGCTCGGCCAGCCGCGCCGGTGCCTGCGCATTGACCGCGAACGCCAGCTCGCGCTCGCTTTCGGCGCGGTCCACTGCGGTATAGGCGGTGGCGTTGACGACACGGTCGGGACGTACGCGGCGCAGCAAGGGTTCGATCGCATCGACTTGGGCCAGATCGAGGGTTTCGCAGGCACTGCCGTCGACGGCGAGCCGGCCGCTGCGCGTGGTAACGACCACCTCGCCGAGAGCGGCGAGGCTGCGACGCAGTTCATGGCCGACCTGACCGTCGCCACCGAGCAGCAACACCCTCATGGCGTGTAGACCGGCAGGCGGTCTTCGACGACGTCCTTGAGCAAGGGAGCGGCGGCGTCCTTAGCGGACAAGGACGGATCGCTGACCGGCCAGTCGATGGCGAGGTCCGGATCGTCCCAACGAATCGCCGCATCAGCGCTCGCATCGTAGGTTTGCGTACACAGGTAACTGAAGATCGCCCGCTCGCTCAACGTGACGAAGCCATGCGCGAAACCCTCTGGAATCCACATATGCCGCTTGTTCTCGGCGCTCAGAACGACCGCGGTCCAACGCCCGTAGTGCGGCGAACCGCGGCGAATATCCACCGCCACGTCCCAGACCTCTCCTTCGATCACCGAGATGTACTTGCCTTGCGGCTTCGGCCATTGATAGTGCAACCCGCGCAGCACGCCACGCGACGACGAGGAAACATTGCCTTGCACGAACTGCGGCGCCAGGCCGTACTCGGCGAGCTTGTCGTGGTTGAACGATTCATAGAAGAAGCCGCGCGAGTCAGCGAACACCCGCGGTTCGACGACGAGGCAGCCGGGCAGATCGGTTTCGATGACTTTCATTGCATTCCTTAAGGCACGAAACCGCGTTCGGACAGGCTCAGCAGGTACTGGCCGTAACCGTTCTTGACCAGCGGTTTGGCCAGTTCGATCAGTTGTGCGGCATCGATCCAGCCGTTGCTCCAGGCGATTTCTTCCGGGCAACAGATGCGCAAGCCCTGGCGGGCCTCGATGGTTTCGATGAAATTCGAGGCTTCGAGCAAGGACTGATGCGTGCCGGTATCGAGCCAGGCATAGCCGCGCCCGAGCTGTTCCAGGTGCAGACTGCCTTCGTCGAGGTAACGTCGATTGAGATCGGTGATTTCCAGTTCGCCTCGTGCCGACGGCTTGAGCTCGGAAGCGAAGTCGCTGGCGCGGCCATCGTAGAAATACAGGCCCGTGACCGCATAGCGCGAACGCGGCTTGAGCGGCTTCTCTTCCAGGCCGATTACCTTGCCTTCGCTGTCGAACTCGGCCACGCCGTAGCGTTCCGGGTCGCTGACCCAGTAGCCGAACACGGTCGCGCCTTCCTCGCGCTGGTGGGCGCGCTTGAGAATCGCGGTGAGACCGGGGCCGTGGAAGATGTTGTCGCCGAGCACCAGGCAGCTGGGCTGGCCGGCGACGAATTCGCGCCCGATCAGATAGGCCTGTGCCAGTCCATCCGGACTCGGCTGCTGCGCATACTCGATGCGCATGCCCCACTGCGAGCCGTCGCCGAGCAGGTTCTTGAACAGCACCTGCTCGTGCGGCGTATTGATGATCAGCACTTCGCGAATACCCGCCAGCATCAGCACGCTGAGCGGGTAATAGATCATCGGCTTATCGTAGACCGGCAACAGCTGCTTGCTGATGGCCTGGGTGATCGGATACAGCCGCGTGCCGGAGCCGCCGGCGAGGATGATGCCCTTACGGTTCATGCGTATTTCCTCTCGAGCGGCGGCCTCAGGCCTGGCCGATGCGTTCCAGTCGATAGCTGCCGTCGAGCACGCGCTGCACCCAGGCCTGGTTGCCGAGGTACCAGTCGACCGTACGGGCGATGCCCTCTTCAAAAGTGACCGTGGGCGCCCAGCCGAGCTCGTCCTTGAGCTTGTCGGCATCGATCGCGTAACGGCGATCGTGGCCCGGGCGGTCGGCGACATAGGCGATCAACGATTCGCGGGCACGGCCGTCGGCGAGCGGGCGACGTGCGTCGAGCAGCGCGCAGATCGTCTTGACCACGACGATGTTCGCCCGCTCGGCATCGCCGCCGACGTTGTAGGTCTCGCCGATGCGGCCGGCTTCGAGCACGCGCGAAATCGCCGCGCAGTGATCGCCGACGAACAACCAGTCCCGGACGTTGAGGCCGTCGCCGTAGACCGGCAGCGGCTCGCCGGCCAGCGCCTTGGCGATGATCAGCGGGATGAGTTTCTCCGGGAACTGGAACGGCCCGTAGTTGTTCGAGCAATTCGTGGTCAGCACCGGCAGACCGTAGGTGTGGTGGAACGCCCGCACCAGATGATCGGAAGCGGCCTTGGAGGCCGAGTACGGCGAGTTCGGCGCATACGGTGTGGTCTCGGTGAACTTGCCCGTGTCGCCGAGACTGCCGTAGACCTCGTCGGTCGACACGTGCAGGAAACGGAACGCGTCGCGGGCCGGCGCATCGAGCTGCTTCCAGTAGTCGCGCACCTGCTCGAGCAGGCTCAGGGTGCCGACGACGTTGGTCTGCACGAATGCCGCCGGACCTTCGATCGAGCGGTCGACGTGGCTTTCGGCGGCGAAATTGACCACCGCCTCCGGGCGGTGCTCGGCCAGCAGACGCTTGAGCAGGGCGGCATCGCCGATGTCGCCCTGGATGAACACGTGGTTCGGGTTGCCGTCCAGGCTGCTGAGGGTGTCGAGATTGCCCGCATAAGTCAGGGCGTCGAGATTGACGACCTTGACCCCTTTGCGGACCGCATCGAGAACGAAGTTACCGCCGATGAATCCGGCGCCGCCGGTCACAAGCCAAGTAGGCACTCAGGACACTCCTTTATTGATCGACTGGGATCGTATCGGCCCGGCTGAGCCCGTCCAGGCGTCCATCGCCATGGAACGGCCTAGGCGACGGATCGTCCCGATTGGCTTGCCGGGCGTCCTCGAACAAGGGCCGGATTGTAATGCCTATCCACTCTGCCTCCGCAGCCGCAAGGTCCGCTGAACGAAGCTTCGACGCCTCGGATCGCCAATACCGGCAAGGTTGGACTGTGATCAACGACGAACCACACGAACCGCCGTACGGAGGGCTGCAGGGCGCCGAGGACCGGAGGGCGGCATTGCGTTGCTTGCCAACGATTGGACGCTGAACCGCGCCAGCAGCCATCGGCTGCGCGGCGTCGGCGATCCGTGACGCCCTGAGCCGGCACGGCCCCCATGTTCAAGGCCTCTGTCCCGATGCCGCCCCTACCAATCTCGGCCACGGCGGCAGGCATCACCGGAGAGGCAACATCGAAATTCTTGTTCTTTTCCTACATGGAAATTTTTAATCGCGTTTAAAAACGAAACAAATTCACAAATTTCATTTAGTTTCAAAAGAAACAAGCAAATCGACAAAGCACAATATATATAACAACAATTATTTAAATTCAATCACATACGTCAAAAGAAATACCAACAATAGACCTAATTACCATTACCACGCACACCAGTGTTAATCAAAACATATATCAAAATATTCTAATAAAAACTCAGGAAATTTAGCTACATTCCATCTCAACGACACGAATGTTCGCTACACGCAATCGCATCGCTGCATCGACATCAGCGATGGCCGATTCGAGATCAGGGAGATCGACGCGCGGACTAGGTCGCATCACGAGGGGCATGGGGATGCTGGCTTTCCTGGATCACATCGAACTGGACCACACCGAAACTCCGCGACAGCTGCGTTCTGCGCAGCCGCCCGCCCGCGCAGCAATCGCGCCTCGCTCGGACAGGGCCTGTGCCTTACGGTTCGCACCGCCCTCACCGGCCCCCCTCGCGTCCAGGGCCGCAGCGACTTCTGCCCGGCCCGTTTACGGTCGCCCCAGTCGGGCCTCGACGCGGCCCCTCTCCTGTTTTTGCGGGCTCGATTGGCATCGACCCTCTCTCCCGATGCCAATCGACAGCCCGCGCTTCGACACCCGGCCCGCTCGTTATCACGCCAGCGACGCAGCCACGAGCGCATCGAGCGACGACCGAGCGATGCGCATCGATGCGGCGGCCTCCCTGCCACGGCGAGACGCGCAGGTCCCGCACACCGGAGGGCGAATCCGTCCGGCACCACGTCGACTGCCCCCGACGCACCGCGAAACCAAATCGAGCGACGCGCGAAAACGCTAGCCGCCCCACGACCGCCCTCCCCCACGGCGGTCTGCGCCGCGGTTCTTGCTCGACCCGCCTCGGCGCCGCGCGCACCACGCCAACCATCCGGGCACGAGAGCAAGCATTCGACGAGTCCCGCAATCAGCGCACGTCGCGAGTCTTCAACCAGGTGAAAGAGGCAGCCATGACCGATCGCGCGACCTGAGTTTCACGACCTCTGTCCATCGAACTTCGCGGAGCGCGCGGCCAGCGCGTTCCACAGCCGCCCGGAACCGCCGCGACGGATTCCATACGAACAAGAGAGAAACCCCGATGCCAGCCAGAACACCCAGCACGCGACTGATGCGCTCCGTACTCAGTCTTGCCCTCAGCGCCAGCCTATTCTCCGGTGCCGTCATGGCCCAGAGCGCGATCGGCTCGATCTTCGGCCATGCCGCGCCCGATGCGACCATCAGCATCGAGAACGTCGGCACCGGCGCCAAGCGCACCGTCAAGGCCGGCGGCGACGGGCGCTTCGCCTTCAGCCAGTTGCCTCCGGGCGACTACCGCGTCAGCACCGGCAGCGACAAGCGCGACGTGCACGTACCGGTCGGCACCGGCGTGAATGTCAGTTTCGTCGCCAAATCGGCAGCGAGTACCGCTGAAGCGACCGATCTCGATGGAGTCGTAGTCAACGGCTCGAAAATCAATCCGATCGACGTCTCGTCGGTCGAGTCGACTACGGTGATCAGCGCCAAGGAACTGTTGAAGCTGCCGGTGGCGCGCGAACTGAGCTCGGTCGCGCTGCTGGCGCCGAGCGTGGTCAAAGGCGACGCCGGCTACGGCAACCTAGTCTCGATCGGCGGTTCGTCGGTGGCCGAGAACGGCTACTACATCAACGGTTTCGACATCACCAACATGCGCGATATGTTGTCGTACTTCGACATGCCGTTCGAGGCGGTGAGCGAAGTGCAGGTCAAGACCGGCGGCTATGGCGCCGAGTTCGGCCGCTCGCTCGGCGGCGTGCTCAGCGTGGTGACCAAGCGCGGCACCAACGAGTGGAAAGGCGGCGCCAGCGTCTACTGGGAACCCAATTGGCTGCGTGAACGCAGCCCCGACGTTCGTCAACGCGATCCGCACCTGGCCGCGGTCGGCGACGGCAACCAGGAAACCATCCCCTGGTTCCGCTACACCAGCCCGGACAACGCCTTCGACAGCGCGAAGTTCAACCTTTATCAGGGCGGACCGATCGTCCGCGACAAGCTGTTCTTCTTCGCCCTGCTTCAAGGCCGCTACGACGAGAGCCAGGACTACTACTACCGGAGCGCATTCAAGACGCGCAACAGCAGTCCGCAAGGCGTGATCAAGCTAGACTGGAACATCACCGACGACCACAGCCTGGAGTTCACCGGCGTCTACGCGCCGAGGGACGTCTCCACGCGGGAGTACCGCGGTGTCGATGCCAATGAGGACGGCTATCCGGACCGGCCCTACGATAGCGGCGACGCCCTGGACTTCTTTCAGGCGCGAGACACCGGCGGCGGCGGTCACCTCGGACTACTAAAGTACACCGGCCGCTTCGGCGACGACTTCATCCTGTCGGCGCAAGGCGGGCGCATGGAATTGGTTCGCGACTACGATAAGCAGTTGCCCCGCGGCGTCGACTGCCCCGCCGTATACGACTCCCGCGGCACCGTGCAGGGCATAGCCAGGCACTTGGGCTGCTGGAACATTGACCGACTGCAATACGTCGACACCACGATCAAGCAAAAGGACATCCGCGACGGCTACCGCATCGACGGCGAGTGGCGCACCGACGCTCACACGATCCGCTTCGGCCTCGATTACGAAAAGAACCGCTCCAACACCCTGAGCGAGAAGCAGAGCGGCGACAACGAGTACTTCCGATACTTCAACGCCGATCCGAACGGCAAGATCCTCGGCGTTTCCGGCTTCACTCCCGGCGCCGAATACGTGCGCCTGCGCAGACTGTTCACCGGCAGCGGCGTGTTCTCGGCGATCAATACCGCGGTCTACCTGGAGGACAACTGGCAGGCGACGGACAACCTGCTTTTGTACGGCGGACTGCGCCGGGAAACGTTCGACAACAAGAACATGCTGGGCAAGACGTTCATCAAGATCGACAACCAATGGTCGCCGCGCCTCGGTTTCACCTGGGATGTCAACGGCGACTCGAGTTTCAAGCTCTACGGAACCGCGGGGCGCTACTTCATCCCGGTACCCAATATGCTCGCGATCACCCTGTCGAACTACTACGACTATGTTCTGAGTTATCACACTTTCCAAGGCATGGACCCTGGCACGTCGGCGCCGTCGAATCTATCCCAGCCCCTGACGGTCAACACCAATGGCGTGGTCGCTAACGAATTCCACAGCCACAACGGCCCCCGCCCACCTGATCCGCGCACCATCGCCAGCACCGGCCTGGAGCCGATGAGCCAGGACGAGTTCATTCTCGGCGCGCAATGGAGCATGTTCGACGACTGGACCTTCGGCGCTCGCGGCATCCGGCGCATCGTAAACAACGGCTTCGATAACTATTGCACCTATACTCCGTACGTCGCTTGGGCGGAGGAGAACGGCTCGGCGTTGACGCGAAACGACTTCCGCCGCCTGCAGTCCAGTTGCATCTTCATCAATCCGAATCAGGACGCCACCGTCGGCATGCACCTGGACGGAGACATCAACGGCCCGTTGACCAACGTCACCCTGCCCGCGCGCTATTTCAATCTGCCCAGCTACAAGCGCAAGTACAACGCAATCGAGCTGACGGCCGAGAAGAAGACGCCGACCTGGTCGCTGCGCGGCTCCTACACCTGGGCTCATAGCTACGGCAATGTCGAAGGCTACGCCAATTCGACCGAAGTCGACGGCGCCATCGCCCACAGCATCGACTTCAACAACCGGAGCCTGCAGGAAGGTTCCTACGGCGATCTCGCCAACGATCGCCGGCATACCTTGAAGGTGTTCGGCAGCTATAACCTCAACGAGGAATGGCGCGTGGGCGGCAACCTGACGGTGCAGTCGGGCCTGCCACGTAGCTGCCGCGGCCGCCTGCCGACCTTCGATCAGGACGTGCACAACGGCGAAGTGCCCGACTACTACTCGGCCGAAGACATCATCGCCTCGCACGACGGCGGCTGGGTCACCCCCAGCACCAACTGGTGCCACGACCGGCCGTTCCAGGACAGTTGGACCGATACCTCGGGCAATGTCCATCAGTACACCAACTACGGCGTACGACTGAGCCAGCGTGGCGAAATGGGGCGTACGCCGTGGTGGTGGAACTTCGACTTCCAGGTCGCCTACACCCCGAACTGGGCGGACAAGAAACTCACTTTGCAGATGGACGTGTTCAATCTGTTCAACCGCCATAAGGCGCTGAAGCAGAACGAAGCCTACGATCGTCGCATCAACGTCGAGGACGATCCGAACATTCCCGGTCCATCCGCAGCGCCCGGCGAATACTTCGAACTGTGGGGGCCGAATCCGAACTGGGGCCAGACGACCACGTTCCAGACGCCCCGCTACGTACAGTTGTCGGCACGCTACGAGTGGTGATCTGAGCCAGCCCCGCGGGCCACCGGCATCTTCGGCGGCCCGCAGGGCTTCAGCAGCAACCCGGCCTATACGGTGCGATGCCCCAACAGGCCCCATCCCAAAGTCACGGAGAATGATGCGATGAAAAAACTATCCATCGGCCTGTTGGCAATGCTGTTCTGTATCAACGCCAATGCAACCGACCTCAGCCCTAACACGATCGGCGGAGGCGACATACCCGGCGACTACGCCGCGATCGACTTCTACATGAAGAATCGCGACTGGGCGCCGACGCTGACCCTGTCCAACGACGCAGCCGATCAATCGACCGTCGCCATCTACACCACCGCCTCGATGAAGAGCAACTTGATCGCCGGCAATACCGACTACCCATTGAGTTCGTTGACATTGAATACCGGCGACGAGGTGTCCTTCGTCTACCGAGCCTCGAAACAACAGTGGAGCATGAACGCACCCAGCCTTAGCCCGAACAGCAACGGCGGCAGCGGTGCCATTCCCGCCTATACCAGCGGCAAGCTGATCCGCTTCGATCTCGCCAACGGCGACTGGGCCCAAACCATCACCCTGCCCGCAAGCGCCCCGGACGGCAGCGTTATCGCGATCGCATCGACCGCCACCTGGACTTCGCGGATCGATGCTCAGAACGTGATGTTCGCGGGCACCTTCAATATTCGCACCGGCGACCAGTACGCGTTCGTCTTTCGCGCGAATCTGCAGCGTTGGGTCAGCGTAAAGACCCCGGAGCAGGCCTTGAACGCCGCCGCGGTCGGAGCGCAAATGGCCGTCCCGGTGGTCCCGTACACCAAGGTCAGTTTCAGCAATGGCAATTGGGTGCCGGAGATCAGTCTGCCGCCCACAGCAGGCGATCGCGACCGCATCAGCCTGACTTCCGATGCGACCTGGACGGCGAACATCTCGAACCAGAATCTGGAGGCCGCCGGCTCGCTGAAGCTGTATACGGGCGCGCGCTACGACTTCATCTTCATCAAGGAGAAGAACCGCTGGGTGCTGCAGTCGAGTCCGGAAGCGGCCTACACCGCAGATAGCCTCGGCGGCTCGCAGCTGCCCGACATGAAATCGCCGGCGGCGCGTTACACCGCCGCGGACGGCAACTGGACCGCTTCGCTAGCCCTGCCGGTCAATGCCTCGCCCGGCGATCGCTTGGTGGTGAAGAGCGAAGCCAGCTGGGACTTCAACGTCAGCGGCCAGAGCACCGCCTTCGGCACCGTCCCGGTGCGCAAGGGCGAGACCTTGCGGTTCGTCCGCAACGCGGCCGGCGCTTGGGCGCTCGACACGCGCATCGTCACCATGCTGTTGATCTACAGCGAGGAAGCCGCGACCCAGCTCGGCGAGGTCGCGGCGCAAATGCGCCTGCTGGAAGGCCTGCGGCTGACCAACGATGCGCTGGAGAACTCGAGAGTCAATTTCTACGTCAAGGCGGCGGGTTTGCTTAAGCGGCAGTTCCAAGCCGAGACCCTGGGCGACATTCTCAATGCCGTGCTCAAGGACTCCGTGGTGGCGTCGACCCGCACTCAGCTGGCCGCCGACGCGGTCTATTACGAGGGCACCGAAGAGGGTTGCGGCCTGGCCTGGGTCGCGGCCGCCAAAGACAACATGATCGGTTCGGGTTCGCTGGCCTGCGGCACCACCGTGATGCGCCACGAGTTCGGTCACAACATGGGCCTCAACCACGGCGACGCTTCGACTGGAGGCTCGGCGCCCTACGCCAAGGGTTACAGCCTGATCGGGGACATCATGGGCGGTAACGGTATCGCCTACTACTCGAACCCGAACCTGTACACCTCCGACTACACCGTCGCGATGGGCGTGCCGATGGGCATCGCCGACGTCACCGATTCGGCCCGCGCCTTGAACGAACGCTCGCTGGAAGTCTCGCAGTACTACTGATCGTCGGCCCGATCCGCCTGGCAGCTCTACGCCAGGCGGATCGAAGATCAGGCTTGACGACGAAACGTCCGCATACCCATTGGATGCAATCGTTTTCAGGGCAAGGGTCCGGTCGCTTACCCAATGCGCCCGAAACCCGCACGCAATAGTCGTCGAAGGAACGGACACACGCACGGCAGGGAGGCTGGATGCACCAGAACCAGGAACATGCGCAGCATGGCGAAATGCCAGATAGCGCCCTGGAATCCCCGCAGTGGAGAACGATGAAATGAAGAGATTGTGTATCGGCTTGTTCGCGACGCTGTTCGCCATCAACGCCGCCGCCACCGACCTCAGCCCCAGCGCCGTCGGTGGCGGGGACATCCCGGGCGACTATGCTTCTATCGATTTCTATATCTCGAAGGACGATTGGGCCTCCACGCTGACGCTGTCGAACAGCGCCGCCGATCAGTCCACCGTGACCATCCACTCCAGCACTGGCAAGACCAGTAATCTGATCGCCGGCAATACCGATTACCCGCTGACGTCGATGACGATCTATAAGGACGATCACGTCACTTTCGTTTATCAGGCGGCCAAACAACGCTGGGTGGTAACCGCGCCTAGCTACACGCCTAATTCCAACGGTGGCAGCGGCAGCATACCCTCGCCCGCGGTCGGCAAGTACACTCGCTTCGACATCGCCGACGGCGACTGGGCACAGGCCATCACGCTTCCGGCCAGCGCACCCGACAACAGCGTGCTCGCCGTGGGATCCACCGCCAGTTGGGGCAGCAAGATCAGTTCGCAGAACCTGCAGTTCGCCAGTACGTTCAACCTGCGCGCAGGCGACCAGTACGTATTCGTCTACCAGACGAAGTTCCAGCGCTGGTTCAGCGTCAAGACGCCGGTCACGGCCTTGAACGCCGGCAGCATCGGCACGCAGATGCCTGCTCCGGTGGTGCCGAACACCGAGGTCAAGTTCGCCAACGGCAACTGGACGCCGAACCTCACCCTGCCGGCGACCGCGGGCGATCGCGACCGCATCAGCGTCATTTCCGATGCCACCTGGTTGGCGACCATCGGCAACCAGAACCTGGCCACGACCGGTACGTTGAAGTTGTTTCCGGGTGCGCGCTACGACTTTATTTTCATCAAGGAAAATAATCACTGGGCACTGCAGTCGAGCCCGAATGTCCTGCTAACGCCCAACACCCTCGGCAGCGACCAGTTACCCGACATGCGCACACCGCTCGTGCGTTTCAATACGCTCGACGGAAACTGGTCGAAGAAGATCTTCCTGCCGGTCAACGCGCAAGCGGGCGATGAAGTGATCGTCAAGAGCGACGCCACGTTCGGCTTCGAGGTGACCGGGCAAAGCACCGCCTTCGGCACGCTACCGGTCAGCACCGGCGAGACCGTGCGATTCGTCCGCGACAGCGCCGGGCGCTGGGCCCAGGACACGCGCATCATCACCATACTGTTGACCTATAGCGACCGGGCCGTTGCGCGGGTCGGCGAGATCGGGGAAAAAATGCGCCTGCTCGAAGGCCTGCGATTGACCAACGAGGCATTGGAGAACTCCAAGGCGAATTTCTACGCCAAATCGGTCGGCTTCCTTAAGCACCAGCTCGCGGAAACCAGCCTGTCGGATGCCCTTAACGCGGCGCAGACCGATCAGACGGTCCTGGCTGCCCGCCAGCAACTCGGCGCCGATGCCTTCTACTACGAGGACTACTACAACGCGACCGCGGCGTCGTGTGGGCTCGGCGTCCTGTCGGTGACGCAACGAGAAGCCATGGTAGGCATCGGCGCCCTGGAATGCGGCACGACCATCCTGCGTCATGAGCTGGCCCACAACATGGGCATCGCCCATGCCAACGAGAACAACGGCGCCACGGCCTACGCGAAGGGCTATCACATGACCAAGGAAATCATGAACGACAACGTGATTCCGTATTACTCGAACCCGCGTATCTACACGCCCGACTATGGTGTCGCGATGGGCATCGAGAACGAAATCGATGCGGTGCGCGCCATGAACGAGCGCTCCAAGACCGTTTCCGAGTTCTATTGACCGTTTCGATCACGAACCGCCCGGCAGGCCATCGTGGCCTGCCGGGCAGGTCCGCCAGTCAATCGCGAGGACAGCCATGCACGTTCAACGAAACCAGGCTCTGATCATGGGGCTCGTCCTGACCGGCGCAGCGACGGTCGGCCTGTTGTTGCACTTCCGGGCGGATCCGTCGACCGCGAGCGGCAGCCTGCAGGACTCGAGTTATGCCCCACCCGGCATCGCTGGGTCGGAGCAAAGCGGCGCGTCCGCCTCGCATCGCAACGACGATATCGAACGCCTCGTTTCCAGGCGCAGCACGTTCTCCCTGGACAGGACGAAACTGCAGGCCGCGCTCAGCAAGAAGGCCGTCCTGCAACTGGCCGACCCCGACAAGGTGATTGCAGGCAGCCTTCGCCCATCAGCCAAACAGATCTCCGATGGGCGCCAATTCATCGCCTATGACCCCTACGTCATCGAGTCCAAGGCGGTCGGCGACGATATCGAGATCTATCTACCAAACATCGGCCTGACCGCGCACGGCGTGATCGACAACATCGAAGTCAACGGCGACATCATCCGTTGGTCCGGACGCTTCGAAGACTTCAACTCGACCCAGAGCAGCTTCTCGATCAGTCAGACCATGATCGACCAGTACGTGCTCGGGGTGTTCGAGACGCCGATGGGCACGTTCAATCTCGAAGCCAAGAACGGCCTGGGCTGGATCGTGGACCAAGGTACGGACTTCCATCTTCCGGCCGATGGCAAGGACTATGTCGAGTCCAAGGGCAAGCGCTGAGTCTGCCCACCGCACGGCACGACCCACCGCACAGGAAGCGCGCTTCCTGCCTTTTCTTTTAGCGGTGCGGGCAAATCGCGCCGATCGCACCCTATTCAGTCCAGGTAGGCCGGGAACACCGGCAGCGCCCGGAAGTCGTCGACCGAATGCTGGATCACCACGCGGGCCTGCTGGTTCTTCACGATGCGCTCGATGCGATCCATCGACGCCAGAGTCTCGCTACGGCTGACATTGAACACCGGCATGCGCTTCTCGGCGCGGTTCTCGTGCGAGTGAAACAGATCGCCGGTCAGCAGGACATGACCCGAACGCGGTAGCCGAAGCATCAGCACCTGGTGCCCCGGCGTGTGGCCCGGCGCCTTCAGCAAGCGCACGCTGCCGTCGCCGAACACGTCGTGATCGCCGTCGATGAGCACGGTGGCGGCCTGCGCCAGGGTTTCGATCAATTTGAGGTTGGTGCGCGGCGGCGCCGGCACGGACTGGATCCATTCCAATTCTTTACGATTCACGATCCAGGTCGCCCGCTTCAATGCATTCGCGTTGCCGAGATGATCGCCATGGCCGTGCGAGAAGGCGAAATAGTCGACGTCGTCGAAACTCAGCCCCAGTTGTTGGAGCTGCGCCGCAACCGGGGTCTCGACGATGGCTCGGTAGAGGGGAAGCTGGGTCCCGCCGGCGGGTTCGGCGTAGCGGTCGCCCAGGCCCGCCTCCCACAGCAGGTCGCCCTTCGGGTGGCGAATCAGAAAACACGGCGTCATCAGGGTACCGGGGTGGCCGTCGTACTCTCCGGTATCGGCGAACGGCGCGAGATCCGCGAACTGCGCGCGGCCGCAATCCATGGCGTAGAGCTTGACGGCGGGCTCGGCCGCCTGGGCTTGCGAGAACACAGCGGACAATACGACCGGCAACACAAAGCGCTTCAGCAACGAGGTCATGACGTTGATCCGAATGAGACGACGGGTTTGGGTTATGCGGTGAAAGCGGCCCTTGCGCGTCAGGCGCGTCGACCGCGCTTGGCCTGCCTTTGTTCGATCAGCATCCGGGCGACTTCTTTCGCGGACGAGGACGCCGCCGCCGAGCCGGTGCGCAGCGCAGTGACGATCGCACCGTCGATCAGCATCATCAATTGGTTCGCCAGATCGCCGGCCGGGCGTATCTGCGCATCCACGAGCAGGCGTTCGAGATAGGCGGTGACTTGTTGCTTGTGGTCGTTGGCGACCGCATGGCCGGCGTGATCGCGGTCGGCCAGTTCGACGATCGAGTTGATGAAGATGCAGCCGCGGAAACCGCTGCTGTTCAAGCGTTCGCTCAGCGCATCGAAGACCGCCAACGGGCGCGTGCCGGGGTCGCCGGACAACCGATCGACCGCATCGGCCAACCATTGCCGCCAGGCCGAACCGAGTTGAGTCAGAACTTCGGCGACCAGATCGTTCTTGGAAGGGAAATGCTTGTAGAAGCTGGCCTTGGCGACGCCGGACTGGTCGATGATCGTGTCGATACCCACCGCACGGATGCCGTGCGCGTAGAACAACTGCGAGGCGACCGCGAGGATGCGCTCGCGCGGAGGGGGCGGTACCGGCTCGGCGGATTTCATGGTCGGAAATATACAGACAGGTCTGTCTATGTCAACCGAGAGGACTATGCCCTCGGCGGGCAGCTTGCGGGTCGCCAAGGTACCGCTCCGGGCCCGGCGTTCGCCCGCAACGGCATCGAACCATCGACGACCCGCTTCAGCCTGCGACGTCTCCCTTCAGCGCCGCAAGGCAGGCCAACCGCGCGGCTGCGATGCCTCGCAGCCGCCGCAGCATCGCGCCTTACCGGCTGCACCGCATCTCAAGAAGCCGCCGATATCGCATCTTCGCCAAGCTCATGCACCATGATGGCGAATGCTTCACTGAGTTCCGGCGACTTGCTCGTGGCCCGCACATCGTACTGAGCTGGGAGTCGCGAAGGGCAAGCCTCGAATCTATCGATGTACTCGAAACACCCTTTTGCAGCCAGAACCTCCAGATCGCCCGGCGACAAATTGCGCGCGACGAGTTCCGATCCATCCGCCGCATAGGCGACCACCACCACCGAATCCAGATCGACGGACCCGGGAAGCGGCCGGGTGTTGCCGATGCGTACCCGGAACGCTCTTTTACAGATCAACCCGTCTTCCCACTCGTTGACAGGTAGATCGTAGTAGGACTCGTCGGGCTCGGTGGGCTCCGCCGCCTCGCTCCTGAGCCCCCGGTGCCTGAAACTCAGCCCCGCGTATCGCTCGAACTGCTGGACCGAGCGATGTCGTCCCAGACCGTACCGGCCGAAATCGACGGCCTCGTGACCTTCGGAAATACCCAGGAGCGACAGAGATCGCTCCAGTGCCAGAACTGCCCGGTCGGTGGCGCTTCCTTCTATTTCGCCGCTCGATTTCCGTTCGTCGGTGTGATCGTCCCAGACCTTCCTGGCCCCCGAGTTGTACTGATGCCACAGCAAGGGACGATGCGGGTGAAAGAAATCGTAGCCGTGGGTAAACGCCCTGACGGCCATGACGATCTCCTCGGTCGAGAAGAAATGCTCGGCATCGTTCATGACCTCCTCGACGAACCGGCCGTCCGAGAAAACGAAGCCACCGCTCATGAAACGGGCTCTCATCGGCTCGGTGCGCTCCTCCCAGCCGGGCATCCTGGCCGCTCGATAACTCACGATGCCCAAGGTGGAAAACTTCCGGACCAGCATTTGCCCGACATGATTCTGCCGGCCTTCCGGGAAGACGGCCGGATCGAACGAAGGGGGATAACCGGTCAGCAAGGGTTTCTCGTATCGACCGCGCAAAGACTCGAGCATGTCGATCATGGCCGTATCCCAGTGCGCGATGAAGCGGTGATGCGCATCTATCTGCAGGTTGTAGCGCTCGCCGTCGTAATGCCCCTGGCTCGCGTTGCGCGCCCAGCCGCAACCTTTGGTGTCGAGGAAGTGGACATCGATCACTTCGACGATCGCTCCGTCCTTGTCCATCAGATGGACGAGGTGCCCGTTCCTGCGGGTGCTGCCCGAGTGGCGGAAGCCGGAAGCGACGAAATCGTCCAGGCTCTCGTCGGTGTCGTGCTGCCAACAGACCACGATCCGAAGCCCACCCGGGTCCGACGCATTCCCCACGAGATCCGTCAATGTCGGGATGAGCTGCCTGTCGCGGTAGCTCGGCACTTGCACGAAGATCTTTCTCTGGATATCCATATTCTTACTTCTGCAGGTTCGAATCCGGAAGCCGCCGTCGGCCGGGCGATCGACATGCGACCACGCTCGCTGACGGCAGTCGTTTGTGATGGCGCGGTATGGCCTACACGACCATCGCGTGAGGGGAGTCCGGCCGCGGCAGCGCCGCCCCCTCGAGCACGCGACTCGATGTCGGGCGAGGCGTTCTCGCGTCGATGCGATGTTCCCACGCGAGTGCGCTGCCGATGATCGCATCGATATCGTCGTAACGCGGAACCCAGCCAAGCACCCGACGGATCTTTGTCGCATCCGCGATCAGCAGCGGCACATCCCCGGCCCGCCGCGGCGCGTCGACGACCGGGATCGGGCCGCCATTGGCCCGCTCGACGGCGCGCAACACGTCGCGAACCGAATAGCCGCGCCCGTAACCGCAATTCAGCACGACCGATTCGCCGCCGCCCCTGAGATAAGTCAGTGCATCGAAATGCGCGCGGGCGAGATCGTCGACGTGGACATAGTCCCTCACGCCGGTGCCGTCGGGCGTAGCGAAATCGGTGCCGTAAATCGCAAGGTGCTTGCGCTTTCCGGTGGCGACTTCACAGGCGACTTTGGTCAGCAAAGTGGCATTGCGGGTAACAGGGCCGATACGCCCGCGCACATCGCTTCCGGCGACATTGAAGTAGCGCAGCACCGCAAACCGTAGACCGCTGGCCGCCGCATGATCGCGCAGCATCCATTCGCCCATCAACTTCGATGCCCCGTAGGGATTGATCGGTACGGTCGGCGCCAGTTCGTCGGCGACGCCGGAGGCCGGCATTCCGTATACCGCCGCGGACGAAGAGAAGACGAAATTCGCCACCCCGGCTTGCGCGCAACTCCACAACAGGTTGCGTGTGGCGCAGGCATTGCCGGCGTAGTAGCGCAAAGGGTCGCTGACCGATTCCGACACGACGGTCCGGGCAGCCAGGTGGAGGACAGTATCGACCCGGCGCTCGCGCAACAAGCGCAGGACGCTGCCGGTATCGCCGATATCGCCCACGACGAGTTCGGCGCCGATGACCGCGTCGGCGAAGCCCGTGCTCAGGTCGTCCAGAACGACGACTCGCTCGCCTCTTTCCACGAGCTGGAGAACTACGTGGCTTCCGATGTACCCGGCGCCGCCGGTCACGAGTATGCAGCTCTTCATGAGCAAGAAGGGATTCCCTGTTGACGCCCGCACCGACGGGCACGTAGCGCCCGCGCCTATCATGTGAGGGAAGCAAACGCAGTTCAACCAAATTTTTCTTTCGTTTTAGAGCAAAACTCGCGAGATAAATTTCGTTTTCAACCGCCTAAGCAGAAACACATATTTGAATTGACGCTCCAAATAGCCCCTTGCTAGTGTTCCGCGGCTGGCAAGAAGCCAGCCCATCAAACCAGTATCAAGGAGCGCACAGTGAAGTCGAAGATGATCGTCGGTCCGATGTTAGTTGGCGGATTTATTGCCGCGGCCGCAACGGCCGCAATCGCGGGGGATTCGGTAATCCTCAATGGACGCAAGTACACCTGCACGAACACCTGCAGCGTGACCACGACCTCCACTGGCTACCGTGTCACCGATTGTTGCGGTGGCCGGGTTTCGATGACGATCGAACCGACCTTGCCGCCGGAGTGAGCCGTAACTTCACTGGGGTGTTCGACACCCTGACGTGAAGCATCCCGCCGGGCTCTCTTGGGAGTCCGGCACTCATCCAGAGGTCGAGCGTGAAACTTCATCCGGCATTCGTCGTCTTGACGGCTACTTTTCTCGTCGGCTGTTCCGACAAGCAAAGCCAGTCCCCAGCCCCCTCCTCCCAAGTCCCGGCAGCGCAGGTCGCGCCCGACTCGAACAATCCGACCCAGGCGACCAGCGCGCCGGTCTCGACCGATAGCGCCGGCGGCACGAACAGCGCGGTCGTAAATGCATCGCCATCGGCTCCTCCTCCCTCGGCCTACCTTCCTGCTGAAAGCAAGCTGTTGGCCGATGGCGGCCTGGCCACCGAAAGGGCCGTCGCGCTCCTTCAGTCCGACAAACAGTTTCAACAAGCGGCCCGCGCGTTCGATCAGGGCGCGGCGAACAGCCCCGAGGCTCACGACCTGGCGGCGCACTACAAGGCCGCTATCGCGCGAGGCCTCAGCAACAAGGAGGCGCTGCGGGATTTCTCCTGCGGCTTGAGCTTGTGCATCGGCTCGATGCGCACGAAGTCCGCCGACGACTACACCGCCTGGTCCGAACGCTTCGCCAAGGACACCGGCGCACCGACCTATAGCTTCATGGAGATGACCAAGAAGCTGAGCGAGGGCGAGTACGAGAGCCGCTTCGTGTTTTCGACCGACCCTGGCGCCAACTCCATGACGGCCCCCGGCAAGGCCCGCTAGGCCGCGAAGGTCACGCCGCCGCGAAGCAGCCCTCCGGCAGGAACTGCTTCGGGGCGACCAGGCTATCGGGATCGGGCCGACCAAGAAAAAACGCGCCGGCAGTACCGGCGCGTTCTTTCGTCCTAACTTTTTCCGTCAGAACTTGTAACCGACCGTGACGCTGTAGCTGCGGCCGAGGATGCTGGCGTAGTCGCTGGAGTCGCCGAGGAAGCTGTTCGGGTCGTAGAACGGCTGACGATCGAACAGGTTCTTGACGGTGAGACCGACGTTGAGCTTGTCGGTCGGACGCCAGGCCAGGCTCAGGTTGGCCGTCCACCACGACGGCACGCCGTCGCACTGCGCTTCAGGCACCGGCAGGAAGCCGGCGGTGCAGGTCTCCGGGTTGTTGTCCTCGGCATCGACGCGGTCCCACGCCCACTTGGTGTGGCCGACGTAGTTGACGAAGAAGCTGGTGGTGAACTGGCGGTAGTTCCAATCGGCGTTGATGGTGGCGCGCAAACGCGGATTGCTGTGATAGCCCACGGTGTTGCCGTAGTACCAGCCGTTTTCGTCGTCGAGGTAGGCCTCCTTGCGGCGCGCGATGGTGGCAGCCACACCGACGTTCAGGCTGCCCCACTCGCCCAGCGAGAAGCGGCTGCGAGCATCGATGTCGAAGCCGTCGACCAGGGTGCGGCCGCGGTTCTTGTACTGGCCGACGACGCTGGCCACGTTGCCGGCGCTGTAGCCCGGCAAGGTGCCCGGGCAGCTCACGCCGCTGGCCGGGTCGGCGCACATCGCCGCCAACGCCGCCTGCGCGGCGCGGTCGGAATCGGTGATCGGCGAACGGGCCATCGAGACGATGTCCTGTTCCTTGCTGAAGTCCGGTGCGGCGATCTCGTTGCGGCGATAGATGAACCAGTAATCGGCCGACACCGACAGCCAGTCGAGCGGTTCGAACACGAAGCCCAGGGTAGCGATCTTGGCCTTCTCCGGCTCCAGGTCCTGGTTGGGCTGGGTCATGCGCGCCACGGTGCGGCTGCAGTCGGCATTGAGCAGCGAGTTGCCGAGGTCGACGTCGCCGCCGCGGCGCGACTGGCGCAGCAGGTTGGCGATGGCGTTGGTCTCGGCGCAGCGCAACTCGTCGCGGAAACCGCCGAGCTGGGCGAACACGCCGCCGGTGCCGGCCTCGGCCAGGCTGGGAGCGCGGAAGCCTTCCGAGTAAGTACCGCGCAACAGCAACTGCGGCAGCACCTGATACTTCAAGCCGATCTTCGGCGCCAGGTTGGCGCTGAAGTTCGGGTACTTGTCCACGCGCAACGCAGCGTCGAGCTCCAACTTCTCGGTCAACGGCGCCACGGTCTCGGCGAACAGGGCGTAGGTGTTGCGCTTGCCGTCGAACCACGAACCGCCCTGCTGGGTGATCAGGCCGTTGGCCGCGTCTTCGTTGCCCGGGGTGTAGAAGGTCTCGCGGCTGATGTTGAAGCCGAACGCCGCGCGCATTTCGCCGGCCGGCAGGTTGAACAGCGGACCTTCGATCTTGCCGTCCAGGGTGTGCAGGCGGGTCCAGGACTGGATGTCGAAGGTTGGATAAGCCTCGCGCAACAAGGCCGCGTTGGCCTCGCTGATCTCGCCGAACTTGTACGCGGGATGATCGGAGATGATCACGCGGCCGGTGCCCGGGTCGACGGTAAACGGGCCGAAGGCTTTGCGGAAGCCGTCGAGGTTGACGTTGATGGTCTGGTAAGTGACCGAGTGCGTACCGGCGGTGGCGAAAGCGGTTTCCCAGTTCCAGTCGCCGATGGCGCCGCGCAGGCCGAACAGTCCGCGGTAACTCTTGTCGGTGTTGCGCTGACCGAAGTAGTTGTCGCCGACGTCCTGCAACAGATACTGCAGACCCACCACCCCTCCATTGATCGCCCGGAGCTCGGGGCTGGCGTGGTTGTACTCGTTGTTCGGCCCGAGGAACGGATAGCGGAACTGGTTGACCGTATTGCCGGTGTTGCGCGAGAACCAGCTGGTCGGGTTGCCGGTGGTGGTGCCGAACGAACGCGGCGTGCCGCCGTTGGCGCGCAGGTCGATGTCGGTATAGGTCAGCTCGGCGAACGCCTCGGTGTTCTCGCCGACCAGGAAGTGAGCGTTGACGTAGCCGGTCATGCGCTCGGTCTCGGCGCCGGCGTCGATCTCGTTGTTCATCCAGGTCTGCCAGATGCAACGCGGGCCGGCGGCTTCGCCGGTCAGCACGTTGTTGCAGCCCGGTGCGGCTTCCTGCACGCGCGCGCCGGTCCTGGGGTTGATGGCGAAGTAACTGCCGGGATTGAACACGCCCGGCTTGCTGCCGGTGCCCAGACGCAGGTTCTTCAGATAGTTCGGGTTGTTGACGTAGTACTGATCGGGCCGCTTGTCGTAGAAATCGCTCAGCGGAATCGCATCGCGGCGATACAGGTTGACCGAGGCGTAGACGTTGTAACGGTCTTTATCGAGGTCGCCGAAACCGGCGGTGATGCTGGCCTGGTGCTCGCCGTAGGAATCGATGCGCGAGGACTTGTCGGTGGTCACGCTGACCTCCGCGCCCTGGTAGTTGCGCTTGGTGATCACGTTGATCACGCCGGCCACCGCGTCGGTGCCGTACACGGCCGAGGCGCCGTCGGTCAGCACCTCCATGCGTTCGATCGCCGCGGCGGGAATGGCGTCGATGTTGACGAACTGGGTCTGGAAGCCGGCCGGCGCGCCGTAGTACGACAGGCGGCGGCCGTTCAACAACACCAGGGTGCCCTGTGCGCCGAGGCCGCGCAGGTTGGCCTGCGAAGCGCCGTCGGAGCCGGTGAACAACGAACGCGAATCCTGCTGCGCCGGACGCGCCGCCGGCAGATTGTCGAGCACCTGCAACAGGGTGCGCGCACCCATGTTCTCGATGTCCTGCTTGCTGATGACCTGCACCGGCGAGGCGGTCTCCACGTCCAGGCGGCGGATGTTGGAGCCGGTCACTTCGATGCGCGACAGTTCGGTGGTCTTGTCGGCGCTGTCGGTGCCGTTCGTGCTGCTCTGGCCATCCTGTGCGGCAGCGAAAGAAGCGTGACCCAGCAGCGCGGCGGCCAGGGCCAACGACAGCGGGGTGGCGGTGATGCGGGATGGGCGATTGGCGCGTTGACGGCGCGGGCGGCGGCTTGCGGGCAACATCGGAACTCTCCTGGCGGATCTGCGGCGCGGATGGCGGACGAAAGGCAACAGCGATCCCGGGCCGCGGCCTGACGGCCGCAGTCGGTTGGAGCGGGGGGAGGAGCGGTGCTACGTGTTCGGCACTCGGTGTTCGGCGTTACGTATGCGGGTTATGCGGCGGGTGTTCGGGTGCGTGTCGGGTGTCGGGTGTTCGCTCGGGTCATGGCGGAAGGATGCTGGCGCTATCGCCCTCCTGGCCGATCAGCACGGCATTGGCCCAGTTCGCGCAGACCTGGGTGGGTTGGCTACCTTGCGCGCCCAGCGTGCGCAGGCTCAGGGAAGACAGACCGCGGATGTCCAGCTCCGGCTTGACCACACCGGGCGCCTTGACCATGCCGCTGTCGTAGAGCAGGCGGTCGTCGCCCCAGACTTGGAATTGCAGGCCGCCGGCGGCGCGGCAGGCATCGTCGATGCCGAGGTCGGCGCGCAGCAACCGCCACTGACCCTGCAGGCGCAGGTCGATGCGGCTGGCCGCAGCGACGCCAAGGCCACGGCGGAACAACAGGCCGTTCATGCGCAGCGCGTCGTCGCCGCGGAAGGCATGGTCGGCGCGCACCTGTCCGGCCAGCGCGGCCGGCAACGGCAGCTCGGAGAGATAGCGCTGCTGTGCCGGCCGCTCCGGTTCCTGGTGTTCGAGAATGTGGAAAGTCGACAGTGCGATCGGCCCGACGTCGCGCGGTTGCAGCGCATCGACCGCGCGCGCCGCGCCGCCCTGGGCGGCGATGACCATCGGGTCGGTGGCCGACGCTCCGTCGCCCTCGGGGTTCTGCACGCTGAGCACGCGGAAACGCAGCAGTCGGCCTGCACGGGCGGGGAAGTCGATGCGCTGCAACTCCTGCTTCAGTTGCAGACGGCCGCGCGCAATCGGCTCGCCCCACTCGCCGTTGCTGTCGCCCAGGTACACCTCGTAGTCGCGCACCTGGCCGTGCTTCCAGTTCTTGTCGTTGCGCGGCGCCAGCTCGATGCCGTCGATCAACTTGCGCTCGCCGAAACCGATGGTCCATTCGTGCGCGCCGGTGCGCACGGCCTGGTTGCGCACGCTGCGGAACCACGTGCTCGCGTCGTCGTCGAATGCTTTTTCCAGCGCATGTCCGGGTTCTTCGGCCGGACGGTTAACCACCAGCAAGCTGTCGGCCGGAAGCGCACGGCCCAGCGCCGGCGCGGCCGGATAAGCGTCGTCGGCGTCGGCCTTGGCGGCCGCGATGTCGAGCGTCAGCTGCAACGGCTTGCGAATGTCCACGGCGGCGCTGCGCACGTGCACGCTGCCCTTGCGTTCTGCCGGATCGAAATACCAACCCTCCGTCGCCGCTTGCAACGCGGCGGCATCGGCCAGTCGCGGCAGCGCGCGGCCGTCCAGCGAGACCGCACGCGGCGCCTGCCGGCTGAGCACGCGCAAGGCGTAGCGACGCTGCGGCAACTGGCCTTGATACTGCCCCTGCACTGCATCGATGCGCACCGTCACCGGCCCGCCGCCTTGCTCCGGCGCACTCATCTTTATCTGTTGCGTGCTCGACTCGCCCTGCTCATGACGACGGGTGTTGCCGTCGTCCTCGTACAGCACGTATTGCGAGTCGCCCTGCGGGTACAGGTCGAAGGTGACCTCGTCGAGCGGCTTTTCGCCATCGAACAGCATCGCCGGGTACATCGGCAGGATCGCGCCGGCGCGCACGAACAACGGCAAGGTGGCGAGGTCGACCTGGCGATCGAGATCGCGGCCGGCCGCGTCGGCCTGCACGCTGCGCCCGTCCCAGTAGTCGAACCAGCGCCCGGCCGGCAGATGGATGCCGCGCCGCCAGCCGCGACTCGCGGCCTGGCTGCGGTAGACCGGCGCCACCAACAGGTCGCGGCCGAGCAGGAACTGATACTTGTAGGCCTCGTCCTGCGCGTGCGGGTCCTGCGGGTAATCCCACATCAGCCCGCGCACCGGCGGCGCGCCGGTCTGCGCAGCCTGCTGCGCCAAGCCGTACATGTACGGGGTCAGGCGCATCTTCAACTTCAGGTAATCGCGGTTGATGCTGCGGTAAGGCTCGTCGAACCACCACGGATGCTTGCGCGCATTCGACGACCAGCCCGACATGCCCATCAACACCGGCGTGAAGGCCTTCCACTGCAGATCGCGGGTGTAGGTCTCGGCGCTGCCGCCGAAGATCGCGTCGACGTCGCCGGTGGCGTACGCCATGCCCGACAGGCCCGAGCCGATCAGGGTCGGCACGTGCCAGCGAATGTAGTCCCAGCTCGCGCTCTGGTCGCCGGTCCAGGCCACGGCATAACGCTGGATGCCGGCCCAGCCCATCACCGTCCACAGGAACGGACGCGAATCGGAGTTGTGCAGGATGCCGTTGAACGCCGATTGATTGGCGTCCATGGCGAACTGATACCCCTTGCCGGTCCAGGCCACGTCGAGCTTCTGCACCCGGCTGCCGGCGGTACCGACTTCCCAGGCGATCTTGTCGACGCCGTTCTCGGTCCACAGGCCTGTGCGGAAACCGTACTTGGCCAGGCCCTTCACCGTCTCGGGCAGTTGCTTGTAGCCGCAGCCGTAGCCGTCGTTCGGCAGGATCCAGCCACCGGGCATGTCGTGCTCGCGGTACTGCCGCGCCACGCTTTCGACCACGTCCGGCGTAGTGCCGGTGGCGCCGTCGTGCCAGCCTTCGGGCACGGTGCCAGGCTTCTTGCCGTTGTCGCCATCGTTGTAGCAATCGGCGTCGCCGTACGACAGAGCCCAGCGCGCCAACAGGCCGGGGCGGCCGGTCAGGCGGGTGTAGCGCTCAAGCAAGCGCGGCAACTCGCCGACGAAGTAGTACGCATCGAAGCGGTCTTCGCGATGCAACAGGGTGGTTTGATCGGGCTGGCGCAGGTCGTAGCTACCGTCGCTCCAGGTATTGCGCAACATGCCCCAGCCGCGCGAGCTCAGCAGCATCGGCGCCGGGCTGGGGCGGTCGCCCTCTTCCCAACCGCCGGAGTACGACACTTCCAGCTCGCGGCCCTTGAACTGATAGCGGCCGTTCTGCTGACCGCCGCCGTAGAAGGCTTCGTCGGCCTGCGAAGACAGCACTTGCGCGCTTTGCGCTGCGTCCAGATCGAGCGGCTGCAATTCCTGCCACAGCGGCGTGCGGCGTTCGCCGTCGATCCGCTCCAATCGCAGCTTCAGCGGTTGCCGCTGCACATGCAGCACCAGTGCACCGGTGCGCACGCGCACTTCAGCCTCGTCCTCTTCCAGGGTGGCGTCGATCTTGGTTGCCGGCTGCGGCAACACGATCGGCGCGGCCTTGTCGCCGGCCGGCGCCAACTTGCCCCGACGCCCCGCCTGCACTCGCACGATGTCGTCGGCCAGCACCTCGATGCGCAGCAGGCTGCCGGTGTCGGTGCTCAGCTCCCAGCTCGGCGTCGCGCCGGTGCCGGCACGAACCGCGCGCAGGTTGCCGATCGGCTCGGCCACGGCCGGCAATGCCGACGCTATCAGCGCAGCCAGGATCGCTATCGACAGTCGCGGACGACACACGCGGAATTCCACCTTGCCCCCAGGCCCGCTCGGCGGGCTTCGAAATGTGCTGCGGCCGACTCTAGGGCAGGCTTTCGAAAGCTGTCAATGAATTGAAAGAAAAAAGGAAGAATTTATTTGATAAAACGAAAGTTTGTGCAATGCAATACTTTCCAAACATGCCGAAAACCCCTGTTAATACCGCAACGAAAGCTAATACAGCCGAATCTTTCGTTTTGATTCAGTGGCGCCGGTCACTACGCGAACTTGGTCTATTTCTTTTGTTTTACTTTCGATAATTGACTTTCCGAAAGAAAACACAGATCGTGCCCTCGCTCAACAGGAATCATCCATGGACGTCACCCCGCTCTCCGACTCCTCCGCCTGGCAGCGCCTGGGCGGAGCCGACACCGCCGCCGAGATCGCCCAGCAACCGGCCCTGTGGAATCGCCTGGCCGAGGATCTGGCGCAGGCCTGCGAACGCGTGCAAGCCTTTCTCGGCGACTGCTTGAACGATCCGCGCCAGCGCGTGCTGTTCACCGGCGCCGGCAGCTCGGGCTTCATCGCCGACCTGGTCGCCGACCGCATCAACGCGCAGTGGGCCGCCGAAGTGCGCGCCCTGCACACCACCAGCCTGCTCACCCATCCGGCGCTGTACCTGCAGCGCAACCGCCCGACCCTGTTGGTGTCGTTCGGCCGCAGCGGCTCCAGCCCGGAGAGCGTGGCCGCGGTCGAACTGGTGCGCGCCGAAGTCGAGCACTCGCGCTTTCTCGACATCACCTGCAACCCCGAGGGCGAACTGGCCCGTCGCGGTGCCGGCCGCGAGGACACCTGCACCCTGCTGATGCCGGCCGACAGTTGCGACCGCGCCTTCGCCATGACCAGCAGCCTGAGCTGCATGCTGCTGACGGCGCTGAGCGTGTTCGACACCGCGCCCTGGCCGCAACGCATCGAGCGCCTGCCGCAATTGGCCGTGTTGGCGCACGAGGGCCTGGCGCAATGGGACGCGCCCGCCGCCGCGCTGGCGCAACGCTCGTTCAACCGCGTCATCTATCTGGCCAGTGGCCCGCTCGAAGCGCTGGCGCGCGAAGCCGCGCTCAAGCTGCTCGAACTCACCGCCGGCCGTGTCCTGGCCTTGGCCAACACGCCGCTGGGCTTCCGCCACGGCCCCAAATCCACGCTCGACGGCGACACCCTGGTGGTGGTGGTGCGTAGCGCTCACGCCTTGGCGCGCCGTTACGAGCAGGACCTGCTGGACGAACTGCGCCGCGACGGCATCGCCGGACAAGTGCTGGCGATCGGCCCGCATGCCGACATCGGCGCCGACGACGACCACAGCTTGCGCGTGCCGCCGCTCGACGACACCTGGCTGGCGCCGGTGTGGCTGACGTTCGCGCAGATGTACGCGCTGCAGCGCTCGGCCTCGCTCGGTCTGACCCCGGACAACCCCTTCCCGGACGGCACCGTCAACCGGGTGGTCAAGGGCGTCACCATCCACCATGGCTGAAGCGCCCATGGCTGAAACTTCGATCCCCGCGATTTGCTACGGCATCGACATCGGCGGCACCAAGATCGAACTGGTCGCCTGCGATGCCGCGCTGGAGGTGCGCCATCGCCGGCGCATCGCCACGCCGCAAGGCGACTACGCCGGCTTCCTGGCCGCGCTGGAAGCGCTGGTGGCTGCAGCCGACGCCGACCTGGGACTGGTCGATACCGCGATCGGTATCGCCCTGCCCGGCGTGCGCGACCGCCGCAGCGGCCGCCAGCTCAGCGCCAACGTACCGGCACTGACCGGCCACAGCGTCGCCGCCGACCTGCAGGCGCGGCTGCGCCGACCGCTGCACTTCGGCAACGACCTGCAGTGCTTCGCCTTGTCCGAAGCCCACGGCGGCGCCGCCGAGGGCTACCCGAGCATGTTCGGCGCGATCCTCGGCACCGGCGCCGGCGGCGGCTACTGCCTGCACGGCCGGCTGGTGGTCGGCTTCAACGGCCTGGCCGGCGAATGGGGCCACTGGAGCGTGCCGGCGCATCTGCTGCAGCGCCACGGCCTGCCCGTGCTGGACTGCGCCTGCGGCCTGCGCGGCTGCGTGGAGCGCTATGTCTCCGGCAGCGGCCTGGTCGCACTGCACCACCACTTCGGTGGCGAGGCCGTCGATGCCGGCGCGGTGATCGCTCAGGCCGAGGCCGGCGATGCACGTGCGCGTGAAGTGCTGGCCATCCATCTGGACCTGCTCGGCCACAGCCTGGCGGCATTGGTATTGGCGCTGGACCCGCATGTGATCGTGCTCGGCGGCGGCCTGTCGCAACACGCGCCGCTGTACGACGTGCTGCCGGCTGCGGTCGCCGCGCATTTGTTCGCCGGAGTGCAGGTGCCACCGATCGTGCCGCCGCGCTTCGGCGATGCCGGCGGCGCCCGCGGCGCCGCCCTGCTCGCCTGGCCGTCGGCATTGTCTTGAGCTCGCTTGCCTGAGTGCACGCTGGTTTGAGTGCTGGTTCGCCTGAGTTCTTGTTTGGCTGAGTTTCTTGTTTGTCTAAGTTCCGGTTTGTCTAAGTTCCGCCTCGTCCTGAGTCGCGTTGGAGTTACGCCATGTCGCCCGTGCAATCGCTGATCGCCTCCCACCGCCAAGGCCGCAACGTCGGCCTGTACAGCGTGTGCTGCAGCAACGAACTGGTGCTGCGCGCCGCGATGGACGTGGCCCATCGTCACGGCACGTTGTTGCTGATCGAAGCGACCTCGAACCAGGTCGACCAGTTCGGCGGCTACACCGGCATGACCCCGCCGCAATACCGCGACTACGTGCTGGCACTGGCGCGCGAAGAAGGCTTCCCGGCCCACCGCCTGGTGCTCGGCGGCGACCACCTCGGCCCCAACGCCTGGCAGAAGCGCCCGGCCGAAGAGGCGATGGCGCATGCGCGCGTGCTGATCGAAGCCTACGTGGCCGCCGGCTTCCACAAGATCCATCTGGACTGCAGCATGTCCTGCGCCGACGACCCGACGCCGCTGGCGGACGCGACCGTCGCCGCGCGCTCGGCCGAACTGGCGCGCATTGCCGAACGCACCGCCGCCGAACACGGCCTGCCGCCGCCGGTGTACGTGATCGGCACCGAAGTGCCGGTGCCCGGCGGCGAGGCCTCGCTCGCAGGCGGCCTCGCGGTGACCACGCCGCAAGCGGCCGAACAGACGCTGGCCATTCATCGTCAGGCCTTCGCCGCACCGGATTTGGCCGCCGCCTGGGAGCGCGTAATCGCGATGGTGGTGCAGCCCGGCGTCGATTTCGACCACAGCAGCGTGCACGACTACGACCCGGTCGCGGCCGAAGCCCTGGCCGACTTCCTCGAACGCCAGCCGCGCATCGTGTTCGAGGCGCACTCCACCGATTACCAGCGCGAAGACGGCCTGCACGCGCTGGTGCGCGACCACTTCGCCATCCTCAAGGTCGGCCCGGCCGCCACCTTCGCCTACCGCGAGGCGCTGTTCGCGCTGGCCGCGATCGAGGCCGAACTGCTGCCGCCCGAGCAACGCTCGGAACTGCCGCAGGTGTTGGAGCGCTGCATGCTCGACAACCCGAAGCACTGGCAGCAGCACTATCACGGCGACGAGCGCGACTTGCACCTGCTGCGCCTGTACGCACTCAGCGACCGCTGCCGCTACTACTGGGGCGAACCGGCCCTGGTCGCCGCCGTGCAGCGCCTGTTCGACAACCTGCGCGCACATGCGCCGCCGGCGTTCCTGCTCAGCCAATACCTGCCGGAGCAATACCGCGCAGTGCGCGCCGGCAGCTTGGCCAACACTCCCGAGGCCTTGGTCCGTCACCGCATCGGCCTGTGCCTGGACGAGTACGCCCGCGCCTGCTCGGCGAACACTGCCGGCGAGCGCGCGCCCGCCAGCGCCGTCGCTGCGGCGAACGGCTAATCTTCGGCTTTTCCTGCGGATCGAGAAATGGCCATACGCAATACCCGCTCGCGCCGGCAACAGATCCTGCAGTGCCTGATCGAACGCGGCTCGGTGCAGGTGGCCGAGTTGGTCGAGCGCTTCGACGTGTCGGCCGTGACCATCCGCGCCGACCTCAGCCATATCGAATCGCAGGGCCTGGCCACCCGCACCCACGGCGGCGCCAACCTGGTGCGCACGCCGCCGCAGGAACAGGACATCCACGAGAAGGACGCGCTGAACCTGCCGCTGAAGGAATCGATCGGCGCGCGCGCCGCGCAGTTGGTGCAGGCCGGCGACAACATCATCATCGACTCCGGCTCCACCACCATGACCCTGGCCCGCCATCTGCGCGGCCATCGCGACGTCACGGTGATGACCAACGGCCTGAACATCGCCTGGGAACTGGCCAACGCCCCCGGCGTGGACGTGCTGCTCACCGGCGGGCTGCTGCGCAAGCAATCGCTGTCGCTGCAGGGCAGCCAGGCCGAGGCCAGCCTCACTGCCTACAGCTTCGACACCTTGTTCCTCGGCGTGGACGGCCTGGACCTGCAGTTCGGCCTGACCACCCACGATGAGGCCGAAGCCCGCCTCAACCACCGCATGGTCGAACGCGCGCGCCGCATCGTGGTGCTGACCGACGCCTCCAAGTTCGGCCGGGTCAGCCTGCACCGCATCGCTCACCTCAACCAGGTCCACGCCATCATCACCGACGCCGGCATCGACGAGCGCTACCGCGAAGGTCTGCAGCAATTGGGCATCGAATTGATCATCGCCGAGCCACAACCGTGACCGAATTGCACAGCTTGCAAGGCCGCATCCTGACCCCCGAGGGTTGGCGCCGCGGACGCATCAGTTTCGATCACAAGATTCGCGTTATCGAGGAGGGTTCTGCAAAAGCGGGTCCGGTCCAGGCAGGTTCGATCGACGGCATCGACGGCGACGAAGCCATCGTCCTGCCCGGCTTCATCGACCTGCACGTGCACGGCGCCGCAGGCGTCGACCTGATGCAAGGCAGCGACGCCGCGCGCACCATCGCGCGCACCCACGTGCGCCACGGCACCACCGCTCTGCTCGGCACCACGATGACCGCCGCCGAGGCCGACATCGTCCACGCCCTGCGCGGCCTGGCCACGGCCATCGCCGAACCCGACCCGAATGCGGCGCAGATCCTCGGCGTGCACCTCGAAGGCCCCTTCATCAGCCCGCAGCGCCTCGGCGCGCAGCCACCGCTGACCGTCGAAGCCACCTTCGAATCCGTGCAACGCCTGCACGCACTCGCGCCGATCCGCGTACTGACCCTGGCGCCGGAAATCGGCCGCCACACCGAACTGATCCCGCTGTTGAACACACTGGGCATCCGCGTCCAAATCGGCCACAGCGCCGGCACTTACGAAGAAGGCCTGGCCGCACTGCGCGCCGGTGCCGCCGGCTTCACCCATCTGTTCAACGGCATGACCGGCGTCGACCACTACAAGCCCGGCATCGCCGCGGCTGCCCTCGCCCACGCCGAATACGCCGAACTGATCCCCGACCTGCAGCACGTGCACCCCGGCGCCATCCGCCTCGCCGTGCGCGCCATCCCGCGCCTGTACGCCGTCACCGACGCCACCGCCGCCACCGGCATGCCCGACGGCGAATACGCACTCGGCTCGCAGCGCGTGCACAAATGCCTCGGCTGCGTGCGCCTGGCCAGCGGCTCGCTCGCCGGCAGCGCACTGACCATGGATCAAGCACTACGCAACTTGGTCGAAGTTGGGCTCGACCTGGCCGACGCCGCGCGCCGTGTATCGACCTTCCCCGCCGACTACCTGGGCCTGACCGACCGCGGCCGGCTGGAGCCGGGTGCCTGCGCCGATCTGGTGGTGTTGGATGCCCAGTTGCGGGTGATGCGGGTGGTGGTTGCGGGGCAGGCTGTCGAGTTGGCTTGACTCGCCCCCTACCTCCCCAACCGTTTCGCCTGCCAGGCGAACATATCCATCGGCAGCGCGATGTTGATGGCTTGCTGACCAGCGCTGTTCGCTAGCTGGCACGCCTAATTAGGGGCCGGTCGCACAAACAATCCGATATGGGAATCATGTCGCAAAAGAAGACATAGGATCAGGCGACCCGCAACCGGATGAAGCGCAGAGAGATTGAAACGCGTCGCTCAATGCCGTTTGAGTCCATATGGATCAGCGCACGAGAGCGCAGCTACGAAGCTGCGCGGGATGAACAGCGCCGCTAGAGAAAGTTTGACTGTGTCGGTGGCTGGGCCAACCAAACCCGGGCTCAAACCCTCTTGATGGGCGAATGGGGGCCATTGAGGGCCATTGCGGGGGCTGAATGGGGTTCCGAGGGCTGGTCAGGGCTAGTCATGGCTCCCTAGGACCGACCCACTGATGTCCGCCGTCAGCCAATAGCGGACGAGCCCCTCCCCGTGGCAACAGTCTCGCGGCGTGCGACGAGCTTGTGCCAATCTAACTCCATGCGCCCCTCACCCGCCCCTCCAACACACGCCCCCTATGCAGTACGTCCTCGTTGACGGCAGCCGCAAAGAAGCAATTCCTGGTGGACATGGGTTATGCGAAACCTGTGGCTCGGTGATGGTGGCCAAATGTGGGCCGCGTGTAATGCATCACTGGGCGCATTTCAGCCGTCGAAATTGCGATCCATGGTGGGAAAACGAAACCCCCTGGCACCGGGCATGGAAGAACTTGTTCCCGGAAACATGTCGCGAGATTAGCCATGTGGCTCCCGACGGGGAGATTCACCGCGCGGACATTAAGACCCCAACGGGAATCGTGATCGAGGTGCAGCACTCGGCAATGACAGACCAAGAGCGCCTCTCCCGCGAGGCCTTCTACGGTAACCTTGTCTGGATCCTAGACGGCAGCGCGTTTCACAACAACTTCCAGATTCACCACATGCTTCCCGATCCCAAGTCGGCCGTAGCACAAGATCTAATCTGGACTCCTGCCGGACCACGCCTGCAGGGGGCCAACCGCGGCATCTTCGTGCGTTTGTCGGAGTGCCTGAAGGAAGACCCGACAGTCACAAAGGCGACGGCGCGAGGCGGCTGGATGCATTTCTTACCCGACATCGAAGCAGAAGTCCGCGAGGCGTACCGGGGGCACCACCAGTATGTCTGGATCCGCCCACGCCGCACCTGGCTAGACGCAACTTGCCCTGTATACATCGACTTCGGGGAAGACTGGCTGGCGCGCCTCGATACCTACGATGAGACGGGTTTACCCTGTCTACTCCGAGTCAGCAAGCGCAAGTTCTTGCATGACGTGATGGTGGAGACCAACGTACGCGCGATCGCTACCCGCTATTACCCGATTCCGTGAAAGCGCCCCACCCCAAGCCGCTTTCAAGAAACGTCTCGTAAACAGTGAAGCCTCGCTCGTACGCCGCGGTCCGAGGCTGCATTCTCGTCGAGCCGGAGGGAGTAATTGACCGGTGTCAGCTGCCTGTCGGGGTCCTGTCGTGTCGCCGATCCCGATGAGTTTCTAGTCTGGGATTCTCGATACCAAAGGAGTGACCGCTTCATGGACCCCCAGAATATCGCCACCCCGCCCCGCCAGCTGACAGCCGCCGAAGTCGGTGCTTGCGTACGACTATTTCGCGAGTTGCGCCACTGGTCGCAAGAACAGTTAGCCGAGATCTCCGGTCTGAATGTCCGCACCATCCAGCGCGTAGAACAGGGCAGTTCCGCAAGCTTCGATACGCGCCGCGCCCTGGCCCGTGCCTTTGAGTTTGAAGACATCGACGCTCTCAACAAGCCCTTTTCGGTACCCAGCACTGAGGAGTTGCAGGCCGCACAGGCAGATTTCGAGCGTGAGCACATCACGCTGGCCATGTCTCCCCTGACGTCGGGTCGTCAGCTCGCCAGTCTGGTCACGTCCTGCGAAATGGACTTATCGGAACCCGCCTTCGAGTTGCCACGCGAAGCGGCCGAGGAATTCGCTGTTCTTGTGGACTACTACCGCGACTATCGGGACTGCCACGATCTCTACTCGGAGACACAAAAGCTTGAGGTCTACGAAGACTTGCAGCGGCACGTCGACGCGTTGCGCGCTCTGGGCGTTTCTTTGTGCCACGGATCCCGCAAAGTTCGCGTTGGCCTCGCCCAGCCAGGAATAGACCCGCTGATCGCTACAGTCCTATACGTGGTGGCATTTCGGGTAGGCCATGAACCGGCCCAGATCGCCACACCTAAGGCCGCTCGCATCGGCTAGCGGCATCGGCTTAAATAATTCTTAGACCGCATTACTTGACGGCCTGCGGCTTAACAGCTCGGTCAATGACTGAGTTGGTTCTTTCATGCACGAACTCCATTAACTTGCCAACGGATTCCGTTGCTTGGTCTAAGTACGCCGCTTCAACTCCAATCTCAGAGTGAGTAACGTCAACGCCTGCAATTTTACCAAGGGCAGAAATTTGCTCTTTTGTAAGCGACAGTCTCTCGCCATTGTGATGCACAAGTGCGTTGCGCAGAGCAAGAAGATTCTTAATAGGGCTCCACAGATCATCTGGAGTTTCAAAGGAGCCATGCCTTTCGAGATAGGTCTTACGAGCGCTCCAAGGGTCACCCTTAAGCTCAGATGGCTTGAACAGGATCTTGTCACCAAGCGCAGTTGAGAGTCGGTCACATTCGCGCTTAATTGCGCTCTCAAGAAGAGAGGCAACAAAGATTACATGTGAGTAGCGCGCCCTCTTGCGATAGTAGCCAACTGCAACGACACCACTGTCGTTGATCTCTTCAGCGCCTGCGGAAACCTGCTCCTGAATGTATTCCTGCTCCTCCGCCTCCATCTTCGTCCAAGTCTCTTCGGTTTCGTTTCTGAACCAGCGAAAGAGGTCCAGTTCGTAGATTTCCAGTGAGCGATGCCCCCTCAATCCAGCAAGGAAGTGCTTCCGCATTGAGTCCTTCAAGTAGCCGGGAATTGGTCCGAGTTCCATCACTACTCCAAGTATGGTCTAACGCTTGAATTGAGTCTCGATGCGAGGCGGTGTCAGCTTGAATGAGTTATTAGCTAGCATTACGTGTACCTAGGGATTCCCAACATACTTGACACTCGAATGCGATCACCAAGGCCAGCCTGCTCTGCTGCTTGCCTTATGGCTTGGATCTCAGGCTGATCGAGAGACGGGCCAAGGAATATGCGATCCACCAGTACATCGAGATTAAAAGGAGCCTTGATTCCTTGCTCAGGGACGGCAACACCGAACTCCTCAGCTAAGCTAAGTGAGATACCGAGTCGGAACTCGCGCTCCCAGGAAAATGCCATGTGCTTGTGCCAGAATCTTGCCAGTGAATTCACTCGAAGCCTTTCTTGGAGCAAGTCAACGTACTTCACGTTGCCACACCAAAGATCTTCGCCTTGATGTTGCGGCTCTAGTCGAAAGGTGGTCGCCGCCTCCGACAAGCGGCCCGGGGTTGTGCGAATCGCAACGCCTTTCCAAGCGCCGGCATACAGCTGCCACATCGCATCGCTTTCGTAGATCGAGCGATGCCAGCAATTGATCTTTGTCAGTCTCCGGAGCTCTTCAAATGCACGCTCACCGAGTTCGCCGTCGAGCGGGTAGCGGGGATCTATGTAGGCTCCGGGAGGTAGTACGGCAGTGGCACCCTCGAATGGATCTTGAAACTGGCGGGCCGCAGCAAAGTATAGCTGCCCAGATTCTAGAAGATCGATGAATCGCTCCGTCTTGAAATACCGCCAGAGATGCTCTTCTTCATCGATCACTTCGTCGGTTGCGTTACGCAAGGGCGCCTCTGCTAGCAATAGCCGGATCTCGGGACCCGGTTACAAATTATCAACAGCGCACCGCATGATGAGCTATCCCCTCGATACGGCTTGATCTTAGGGCTACTGGGTCCGGCAAACAAGCAAGCGCTTAACCAGACACAGCGACTAGACCTAAAGCGCTCGTGGCGAGCATCAGGTGAGGCTTGGCAATGTCCGCTTTGGGTCGGAAGTGGACGTTAGCACCGCGCTGGTCGCGGATAGCTGTAGCAATGAGGAATATGACGCTTGCACCGCCCTCTATTAGGAACCCTGCTTAACCTGACTGGCCGCCCGGATCTGCCGCGCCTGATACCAAGAGAAGCTCGCGAATAATCGCGCGAGCACGAGCGACTTCTTCGGGGGGAGCGATGCTTAAAGCCTGCTCAAAATTGCGCTTAGAAGACGCGACGATATCGATCTCAGCATCTTGCTCTTTGGCTGATACAGGAATAGAAAAATGTTTCAGCGCCGCAGACAACTTCTGATATAGCAAAACTTTCCGCTTCTTGCTAACTCGCTCACTGAATTCCTGTTTGAGCTGATCATTTATGAGCGCATCGTCATCTATAGACCGGCCATAATCATTGTCACGACTGACAATGACTAGCTCCGCGTTTTGCACCCGCGCGCATTCAACCATCCACTCCCAGTTGAAGCAATCGCCAAATGACGTATCGCCATTCTTTCGGGGCGGACATCCATGCAAGAAACGCCGGATTGCCCTACGTCGCATTACCAACTTGCCAGGACTTGACCTCGCTAAAACTAGAGAGTCATCCTTGTGAAAAATTCGCTGGCACGTTTGATAGACAGGATCAAACCGGGATGGATCAATGAGCGCGCGCTTCAGCTTGGCCCTTAATTCAGCGACACGCCTTTTGGCCGTCTCCACATCTTTGCTAAGCATTTGCGTCGTACGCAAATCTGTTACAAATCCAGGATGAATAATTTTTGCAGGAGGCTTCAGTTCGGTTATCCCCTCAATAATAGCCGCCTGTCTATTCTTCTTGTATTCAATCTCGAGCTGAAACGTAACGATAATCTGACTTGAAACGGACTCGACTCGCTTCAACAATTGCAACCCCGCCTCGTTTCTAGCGCGGTAAAAATCGAGCCAGATATTAGTATCAACGAAAAGAATCTTTCGAATCTTGGATGGCATCGATACCGTCCCCAGCCAGCAGATAACTGCTATAACGCGTTTGCAGGCTGAATCAGGACACCGGCATGAAATCGGCCTAAGGAACGCTAGTTGCACGCGTCATAAACACTCTCGTCTGAGTTACCAGGGTTTGGTGGACGCTTCCAGACGGGACTACTCCGCATGCCCTACCCTGTCTCACGCTGCCCATTACCAGTCTGGGGGCTAATGGGGGCTCTTGGGGGTCAATGAGGGCCATTGGGGGTTGGTGGGCCCACCAGGACCGGAGCAAACCCTCTTGATGGGCTGGTGAGGATTCCTGGGGGCGAATGGGGGCTATTGGGGGCTATTGGGGCCGGCAGCCTTGTCACGCTCTCCTGACCAGTAACATCTGCACATCACGGCCTTACAGGCGAGCCCGGGAACTGACACTCTACAAAAGCCCATTCCGCTATCAGCCTGGATACCGGCGGGTATCCATGTCCTGGTAATTCCAAAGCCGGCTACGGAGAGCCAACAATCATGGCAACCTCGATCGAGGGTCAAGTCGGCCCCAACTCGGACGAAGTCACAGACTCGCACGAGGACGGCGTCTCATCGGACCTGCAGCACGCTGGCTCCTTGAATTACTGGCTGATTACTCCAGAGATCGGCGAGCAGCATACGACCTTCCAGGGGTTCAGCGCTGACCTTCTGATGATTCGGGGGTTCGACGAACTGATTCATTTAATGTCGATCTTGCCAGCGAGCGCCTACGAGGTCTTCGCCTCTCCCGAACAATTGCTGCGGGCGCGGCGACCGGTGTCACCGAAGCGGGCATCGATCGTAAACATTTCACTGTTCCTGGAGCATTGGCCCCAGCTGAGCGACGCCCCTGGGATCCACGTGATCCTGGGGCAGCCCCCGCAGGTTCGCGCTGCGATATCAACTATCCGTGACGAAAACGCGCTGTTTGTCTGCATCGACCGGGTGGAAGGTGCGATCAACTTCCACGATCATATAGGGTTGCCAGCACAACTACTCGATGACGCGCTGGCCCTGGCGCTACTAACGCGCCTCCCCGCGTCACTGCGCGAGCGTACCAACCGCGCGGTGCTGCGCGGCCCCTTTCCGCAGAGCGACGAGCCCTCGCGCATCAACGGCGTCACCGTCGCGAACGAAACCCTCGCCGAGTCGTTGGGCTACGTCTACCGTGGCCAAAACGGTATTCTCGGGCCCGACCAGATATACGTCGACGCCATTCTCCATTCGGCGCACCGCACCCGAAGCCTTATGGGCGGCCATTCGAACGGCTTGATTCTATACGCGCCGGCGATGGCTCGGCACTTGTACACGTTCGGAACCACGATCTGGAACAACCTTTTTCGTGAGATCCCTGACCGCGAGACACGCGAATTGATAAAGAACGGCCTGTTCCGCAATCCGCACTACTCCGGCTTCTCAATGCCCTTGCGCGACGGTCGGCCACCGAAGAATCCCTACGACGACCCAGCGGCTGCGGCGCTGCTGTCTGTGAGGCAGCACGAGTTGCGTTTGACCGGCGCCGGGGTCGGTGCACTCTCTGCCAATAGCATGCAGCCAACGTTGCGCCTACCGAACGGCGTGAACTTCCACGGTGGGATCCTGCGCGAGATCGAACGCCACGCCGACCGCGCCGATCCGCGCGGCCGCGCGTTGCTGCAGAAGAACTATCTCGAACTCGCCCGGAGCATGCACAAGCAGATTCATCCAGACATCCTCGACGACATTCACCACCACCAAGGGCAAATCACTTTGGTGGCCGACGCGCCGCTAGAATGGCTGCGCATCGACGGTCTCCCGTTGATGATCCGACATGAACTGTCGCGTATCGGCATGACTCCAGGCAATCAAATGCTCTCTCAATGCATCGAGATGGGCATGAAGGTTCTGCCTGAAGATGCATTGCAAGAGATTCTGGTGATCCGCTCATTTGCGGAGGACGATCCGATCCGCATGCACTTAAGTCGTGCCATCGATATTTGCGAATGCAACACTGTGAAAGTCACGTTCGTCGATGTAGCAAGCCGCGCGGAGTTGATCGCGCGCCTAAACGAGTTCTCAGGCGCAATCGCTGTGTTCGACTGCCACGGAGGCCACGACGGCGACGACAGTCACGGCTGGCTGCACATTGGCAAGGAAAAGATCGATGTCTGGCAATTGGCGCACGTCGCGCGAGTTCCTCCGATCGTCGTGCTCAGCGCCTGCTCGACGTTCGCATTGGCGGGGTCGCATGCGTCGGTGGCAAACGGACTGTTGCGCTCTGGCGCAATTACCGTGCTCGGGACGTTCCTGCCGGTAAATTCGCAGCGGTCGGCCGCGTTCGTCGCGCGCCTGCTGCTGCGCCTCGACCAATTTCTACCGGCAATACGCGCGAGTGGCGTCAAGATCATTACCTGGCGAGCCTTCGTCAGTGCATTCATGCGCATGGCCTATGCGACCGATCTTCTCTACCTTTTCATCACCGAAAAACAATGGTTGGAGCACGACCGATTCGCCCGCATTAGCGTTAAAGCGAACATGGACATTAATACTTTGCATCCTAGGTGGTACCGCCGTCTGTTGCGCCGCATCGGCGCGGCCGCTGGCCGGCCCATTGAGGAGGTGACAGCGGTGATCGAAAACGAGTCCCCACTGCTGGAGACAATGTACTACTGTCAGATCGGTCGGCCGGAGACGATCGGCATCGAACTCGTTTGAGTCGCCAAGCAGAAGCGCGCCATCACCGACGTGAGGTCCGAGCCATACTTGTCGTCGGTCGACGACCGCGAAGCTTCTTCGACTAGAAGGAGTTAGGCATTAGCCGTAAGCGGCAAGATCTCACTTTGCTTCTCTAGAGTGGTCGCATGAAACCATTCAATAAGTAAGCCGCCATCGTCAATGATCTGCAAGAAGTACCCAGTTGCTGGGCTGCAGTTCACGGCTGAGTTGCGGTCAATAACCTCTTTTATTTTAGGCAGATAGTGTACAAACAGAGCTAGCTGTACCTCTAGATCTTCGGACGAGTTAGGAAGGAGCCGAAGCCCAGTGCCAAAGTAGCGATCTGGCTCTGGCAAAAACAGAATTATTTCAGCTTTTGTCTCGTATGTGCTAACCGAGCGCATGATCGCGCGCGCAATTGCACGCAGCGAGTTTGCACCAGAGAAGATGCCAGAGACAATTTTACCCCTAGCGCGCCACGATTCTTTCGCGGCCTCCTTGACGAGCTCCGCTATGTATAACGCCGCGTAGGCTGACAGGCCTTGTTGCCACCATGATAGTTCCGCAGCCAGTTTGATCCAGGATGGTGCATCCGTGGATTTATAACCAACGACTTCTGAATCAATCTCAACGTTCATGTATGGCCGAAGATCTCTATAAAGATCATCAATCTGGACCAGAGCGACGTCAGAAGTTCGTTGAATTTTCATGTCAAGTTCTATCCAGTAAGCAGCCGCGGCCCGTTTAAACAATTAATTACAAAACGCCACAGGGCGCTCTGCCCTGCTTTCCATTTCATCTTATGCCGTGGCCCAGACGGCGAACAAGCCGACTAATTTAACGCCCGTCTAATCGCAGATCCTAGTCATGCTACCCGAATGACGGCGACTTCATTTCCGCGTTCGCCAAGCTCGCGGATCCAATCATGGACTTCGCCTCGGCCGCCGGCCACTACGCATGCGAGCACGCTGATCAGCGCATTGACTAGTTGCTCATCGACGCCGGCAAGATGGATTCCGCCCATCGTCAGACCTGAATTTCCAAAGCCTAGGGCAATGGTTGGCTCTTCTGGGCAGGCACAGGCGGGGCAGACGCCGCTTTCGCCGTGGCTTGAGGTGCCGATTGTGCTGGCGGGCTGGTCGGGGGCATGGGGCGATGGGTTACTGAGCTAATTGCGATCCAAGTTATTACGCCCACCACCAGAAGGGTTTGAATGAAGGCGTACACGGCCTGCCATTGAGCTGCCCGCAATGTCGACTGAGCGTCGCTCATGACATCCCCCGACTGGGCACGTTCAATTTGCTTGCGAACTCGGTGTCGCATTGGCCAAATTGAGCCCTGCAGCGCCGCCTTGGCCAAAACGGAGAGGCTGTACTGCGAGGGTCCAGTCTCGGCGATGCTGCGCCCGATCGTTTCACCTGACGCGCGAGCCGCAACGGTCACCGCGTTCCACTTCTGCTTCAAACCGAGCAACACCATGACCGCCAAGACGACTAGAACCCCAGTGATAATTGAGGGTGTGACGAACA
The DNA here is from genome assembly GCF_001442535.1 of Lysobacter antibioticus. NCBI lineage: Bacteria > Pseudomonadati > Pseudomonadota > Gammaproteobacteria > Lysobacterales > Lysobacteraceae > Lysobacter > Lysobacter antibioticus. The sequence continues at coordinate 651,337 of NZ_CP013141.1, forward strand.
AGGGGACCTTGTCCTTGTTGGTCACAATGAGTGCCGCAAATGCTGCGTAGCTTGCGGTGAGCCAAGTGGAATAAGTATCGAAGAGCGACGCCCCCTTTTCGGCGCTTTGAATAAGGATTGCCCTGGCGTTGAACGTTTCCTGCGACAATTCGGCATTCATTAGGGCCTGCACATAGTCGGTGAGGGCGACGAGCTTGGCCTCGGCTCTCGTCCAGTCTGCGGATACTGACGCCGGAAAGCCTTTACCCCGGAGACGCTGGTCGACGTCGACCATTCTCACGAGGACTCGCCTGCTTTCGCTGATCAAGACTCCCTGGACGAATTCGAGAACAATCATTACGTCGTGCTGCTGCTCCCTAGCCGTTTTTGCAGCAGTCTGGATCCAGATTTCAGCAGCGTTCCGAAGGAATGGGTCGATGAAGCTGGTGTCCCAGTACACATCCCGGGGGGAACCTTCAAATTCGATTCCTTCATAACCGATTTCCGTGCCATCGGCCCGGATAATCTGAATGCCCTGACGGAAATTGAGCCAAGGATCGATCTTTTTCCGAGTGAGGCTGCGAAACCCTTCTTGAATCAATCCTTCTAGAACGAAATGGCCGGTTGTCGTCATAGTCCTTCTCGATTCACTCCGATTCGATCGCGGCGAGGTTGGCGGTTGACCAGCGGCCGACGTAATACTGCCCTTGTCGCAGGCTGGCCGCAGGCGCGCTGAGACGCTGGTGGTCGTCCCGGCGCGGGACCACTATGGCTTCTCACGGCTCGCCCCAGTTCCGTCGAACTTGGCCGACAAAGACTCGCTTCGGCACCCGTTCAAGCAGAAAGTATTCCCTGGCGAAATGGCGCTAGACCAAAGACTCGGCAGGGTGAAGGGCATACGCCAATGGTAGCGCTCCCGGTCATCACCCAGTCGATCTCGCTGCTGCTCACGGCGCAAGATTGCGCGGACTTCGGCCATCGCTGGGATCAATTCAGACCGTGCGTGGCGTAGCCACGTAGGCGCCGGCGAGCGAACTCAATCAAGGTGGCCTGGACAGCGGTTTCATCGGGGTGGGCTCCCGAAATCCATCATTCCGGGTGACGGTACGCAGGCTCCCGGGCGCGGGCGTCGAAAAGCTTGGGGGACGGAGGCGATCTCGGACATAACGTGTATCTATGCGCAGCCCCAATGACGGCCTCGCAAGCAATCGCATCTAGCGGCTTTGACTACTTCGCGGAGTCCCACGTTATGTCCAAGACCGTCCATCCAACATATGCAACTAAGCAGGCCCTTAGGGTGTCAGCACCTCCAGCGCCGAGCTATAGCCCCTAACGCCACAGACAAAAAAACGGGAGACCGAAGCCTCCCGTTTTTATGATCAAAGCATCAAGCGCGCCGACTCAGAACGGAATGTCGTCGTCCGCGAAGTCGTCGCCGAAGTCGTTCGACTTGGCCGGGGGCGCTTCGCGACGCGGGGCGGAGTCCTGGCGACCGCCGCCGGACGGGCGCGCGGAGCGCTCGCCACCGCCGCCTGAGGAGCGCGCGGGGCGTTCGCCGCCACCGCCGCCTGCATCGCCGCCGCCGAGCATCTGCATCTCGTCGGCGATGATGTCGGTGAAGTACTTCTCGACGCCGTCCTGACCGGTGAACTTGTCGTAGCGGATCGAGCCTTCGATGTAGACCTGGCGGCCCTTGCGCAGGTACTCGCCGGCGATCTCGCCGAGCTTGCCGAACAGCTTGACCCGGTGCCACTCGGTGCGTTCCTGGGTCTGGCCGTCCTTGTCCTTGCGCACGCTGGTGGTGGCCAGGCTGAGGGTGGTCACGGCCATGCCGCCCTGGGTGTATTTGGTCTCAGGATCGTTGCCGAGGTTGCCGACCAGGATGACCTTGTTGATGCCGCGTGCCATGGGATTCCTTACATATTGCCGGGGGTACGGCCGGGATGATGGATTATAGCGGCCTCCCCGGCCATCGGCGCCGGGCGCGGCCGGGCGTGGGATTTGTCCGATCGGGGTGTCCGGATGGAGGACGTGCGGCCGGGTCTGATGCCGTCGAATCGGGGCGAGAGCCTTGGCTCGCTTGGGTCTGGGGCCACACCGGGTGCGCGGTCCGACCAGGAGTTCGGCGGCCGGCGGCTCGCTGCAGGGATCCGGGGCCTGACGCCGGCCCGATCGGCGGGAAGCATCCGCAGGTGCCGGGACAGCTCTGTCGGGTCTTGGCCTTGAAGGCCGATCCTCCTTACGCGGCACGCGAAGCATGGCGGTCGCGGCTTGCGCCGCTCCTACAAGGGCTACGGGTAGTCGCGCCGCGAGGTTGAAGCGGCGCGGTCGCGGCTTGTGACCGAAGGAAATCCAGCAGGACGCCGCTCCTACAGGGGCTACGGACCGTCGCGCCGCGAGGTTGAAGCGGCGCGGTCGCGGCTCGCGCCGCTCCTACAGGGGCTACGGACCGTCGCGCCGCGAGGTTGAAGCGGCGTGGTCGCGGCTCGCGCCGCTCCTACAGGGGCTACGGACCGTCGCGCCGCGAGGTTTAAGCGGCGTGGTCGCGGCTTGTGACCGAAGGAAATCCAGCAGGACGCCGCTCCTACAGGGGCTACGGACCGTCGCGCCGCGAGGTTTAAGCGGCGCGGTCGCGGCTTGTGACCGAAGGAAATCCAGCAGGGCGCCGCTCCTACAGGGGCTACGGACCGTCGCGCCGCGAGGTTTAAGCGGCGCGGTCGCGGCTTGTGACTGAAGGAAATCCAGCAGGACGCCGCTCCTACAGGGGCCACGGACAGTCGCGCCGGCAGGCGGCTCAGTGTGCAGGCTGAGTCTGCGCCGAAACCAACGCGGCCTTGTCGACGCTGAGCTTGCCGGCGGCGTCGAGGGTGGCGGTGACGCGATAGGTGGTGCTGCGCTCGTAGTCGTTGCTGTAGAAGGTCAGCACCTTGGCGTTGCCGTCGGGCCGCAGCGTGGGCGCGTACGAGCTGGCGCCGGACTTGCGGATGCGGCGGATCGCCGACGGCGCGTTTTCGTCGACCATGACCCCGCCGACCGGAGCGAACCGGGATACGACCTGGGCCCACCATTCGGCCGGAGCGTTCTGGCCGCAGCTGCGCAGCACGGCTTCGGCGCCGCTGGCGCCGCCCGCCTGGGTGCCGCTGACCAGCGAGCCGTCGGGCAGGACGGCGTAATCGGCCGGCTGCTGGCCGGCGCGGGCCCGGTTGGAGACGCGGTAGAAACGGCAGCCGGCCAGGTCGAGGGCCTGGGTCGAGCCGACTTCGATCTGGTCCTTGCTCCAGCCGTGGTCGCGCACCGCGGCGGCGCTGACTTCGGCGACCACATCGGCGGCGCTAGTATTGGCGTCCATCGCAATCTCCTTGCTGCAAGCGGAAGTAGCGGTCGCAACCCATCCCAGGAACAACGCCTGGAGGATGCCACCGGACAGACTCAGTTGTCCCGGTCTCCGGGCGGAACCGAGGCGGCTGGATCGGACGGATTGGTCTTCCATTTGCTGGTATCGCTCAGGACGGACTGATAGTTGCTCGCATCGACCTTGAGGCCGGTGAGCTGGCTCAGGGTATCGAAGATCTTGGCGGCTTCCTCCGGCTTGTCGAGCGCGCCGTCGGTGTCCCACCACCAGTCTCTCTGGATGCCGTGAGCATAGTCGGCATAGCCGCCGCTCGGGTTAAGGAAATATTCCCAACGGTCCGCCGCCTCTTCGTTGCTCGGCGGCTTGCCGTTCTCGGCCATGTAGCCGACGTACCAGGCGCGGTATTCCTCGTTGAGGTAGTCGAAGGTCTGGTTGGTCTCGTCGCCGTTCACCAGGTGGCTGACCTCGTGCGCGGTGGTGTTCTCGATCACCGCTTCGGCGTCGCCGCCGCTGACCCGGTTGTTGTCGGCCGGCACCTTGTTGGCGTTCAAGGTCAGGGTCTCGTCGTCGGCATAGCCGTAAGTGGTGTTGCCGCCTTCGTCGGGGATGGCTTCCCACTCCAACTCGTAGTCCGAGTCGGGCGACAGGAAACGGTTCAAGGTGTTGTCGATGATCGCGCGATCGCCGCTGTCGTGCTGCGACAGGTGCGCGACCAGCTTCAAGGAACGTTGCTTGTCGCCGGCGTCCTGGTCCTGGAACCACTCTTTCTGCAGGGTCCGCTCCATGTTCGAGACCGAGCGCGAGTCCGGATAGTTCTTGGCCTGGCTCAATACCGCGGTCTTGTCGCCGGCCGAGAGTTCGGAGAATTTCTTGTCTTCGATCAGGTCGTGCAAGGCCTTCGGCAAGGCGGTGTCGGTGGACTTGCGGCCGGCCAGGGCGTCGGTGATGTTCTTCTGGTCGGCGGCCGGCAAGGCCTTGAATTCGGCCGAATGGGTCAAGGCGAATTCTTCGAGCTTGGCGCTCTTCTGCGGCGCGGTCAGCGCCTGGAACGAAGGGTCCTTGATCTGCTTGAGCAGGTCGTTGGTGGTCCCGGCATCGCCCTTGGCATCGCGGAAGACCTCGGCCGCCAGCTTCTTGTCTTCGGGCGACAAGGCCTTGAACTCGGCGGAGTTGTACAGCTCGCTGCCGGCCTTGTAGCCGTCTTCCTTCAGGCCCTTGATCAGATCGTTGAGCTCGCCGGGGTCGCCGGTACGCGCCAATTGCAGCGTGTCCTTGACCTGCTGCGGCACGCCCGGGTCGTTGAGCGCGGCGATGACGTCGTCCTTGCTCGCGAACCCGTCCGAGCGCCCGCGGCCGGCCGCGGTATCGAGCAATTCGCTGGTGTAGTTGCCGTTCTTGATCGACTCCATCGCGCCGGTCACGTCGCCGCGGCCGATGGTGCCGTCGACTTCGCCCTTGCCGGCGCCGACGTCGAGGAAACTGCGCACGGCCAGGCTGCCGAGCACGTCCTTCGCCGCCTGCTGCTGCTCGGGCGTGAACTTGTTGTCGACGTTGTCGGCGACCGCCTGCAGGTCTTCCTGGCTGATCTTGCCGTCGGCCTTGCTCGGGTCGCCCTGCCTGGCGGTATCGAACACACCGAAGTCGCGGTCGAGGACTTGCGTGGTCTTGACGCCATCGATGGCCATGATCGTTCTCCGACGCGGGGGAGGCGAGCCCCCGAGGGCTCGCCACGAATGCACGCAGCCTAGTCCTCGCTCCCGGCCCGGTTCCATTAGGGCTGACCCTAGAAATGGCCTGCGCGACGGGCCCGAACCAGGGAGCCAATATCGACAGTGTGGCCGCCGTCACGTTCGCGATCGGCGCATTCGGCGGGCTCAAGGCCCGATCCGGTCGCTCCGGTACTGAGTCCGGTTGTCGCAGGCGCGCCGGCACCATCGGCCCGCGAGGCGGCGGCCAGGCCGGCGGGCCCGATGAACGAAGTTCGACCTGAGGGGCTCATCGCTGAGCCGGCCGCGCCGAGGATCGCGCTGCGCAGGAATGCAGGCGCCCGGGCATCGCCATGCCGCCTACCGGTAACCCGGGGCCAAGCGGCGGCAAGGCCTGCTGCGCTCGCCCCGCGATCCCCGCCCCATCAGGCACTTAAGCGGTCCCGCCAGGCCCGGTCCGCCGCGGCATCCAATGCCACGGCGATCGAAATGGCGAGCCTCGCAGCGCACCCAGGCGCCTCGCCCCGGCGCCGCGGCCGCGGCGAATCCAGGTCCTGCCGGCCACGCCCGGCATTCGGCAAGGCCCGCCGGGCCACGGCCCCAGATCGCCGGGACTTCGCGGCCTGCGACGCAGGCTTAAGCTCGACGGCGCTCACACTCTATAATCGCGTTTCCAACCACTCGGCCGTCCCATGCCTCCCAGCGCCACGACCATGTCCGTCGCCGATCTGGCGACCATCCAATCCCTGGCCCGTGACGACATGGCAGCCGTCGATGCGCTGATCCGCCGACGCCTGTCTTCCGACGTGGTATTGATCAACCAGGTCGCCGAATACATCGTCGGCGCAGGCGGCAAGCGGCTGCGGCCGATGCTGTTGCTGCTCGCCGCCGGCGCCCTGAATCATCGCGGCCCGGACGCGCACCAGCTCGCCGCGGTGGTCGAATTCATCCACACCGCCACCCTGCTGCACGACGACGTGGTCGACGAGTCCGACCTGCGCCGCGGGCGCAAGACCGCCAATGCGGTGTGGGGCAACGCCGCCAGCGTGCTGGTCGGCGATTTCCTGTATTCGCGCAGCTTCCAGTTGATGGTCGAGCTCGACCGCCTGGAGGTGATGAAGATCCTCGCCGACACCACCAACCAGATCGCCGAAGGCGAAGTGCTGCAGCTGCTGCACGTGCGCAACCCCGACACCGACGAGACCGCCTACCTGCGCGTGATCGAGCGCAAGACCGCGGTGTTGTTCGCCGCCGCCACCCGCCTGGGCGCGGTGCTGGCCGGCTCGGACGCCGAAGTGCAGCAACGCATGCACGACTACGGCATGGCCCTGGGCTATGCCTTCCAGATCGCCGACGACGTGCTCGACTACGCCTCCGATGCGCAGACCCTGGGCAAGAACCTCGGCGACGACCTCGCCGAAGGCAAGGCCACCCTGCCGCTGATCCACGCCATCGCCCACAGCGACGACACCACCCGCGCGCGCCTGCGCGCCGCGGTCGAGCACGGCGACACCGAAGCGATGCCGGAAGTGCTGGCGGCGATCCACGCCACCGGCGGCCTCGACTACAGCCGTAAGCGCGCCTGCGACTATGCCGCCGCGGCCGAAGCGGCATTGGATGCGCTGGAAGAGAACGACTACACCGCCGCCCTGCGCGGTTTGGCGCGGTACGCGGTCAGCCGCGATCACTGAGTCGCGGTAATTTTGGTTGGGGAGGCGCCCCTCCCCTGTAGGCGCGGCGTCCTGTTGGATTTCCTTCGGTCACGAGCCGCAACCGCGTCCTCTCAATCGCGTCGATGTCGGCCGTAGCCCAGGGTAGGAGCGACGCAAGTCGCGACATCGTTGCTACCTGCTTACGGCGTATCCATCAAACAGGATCAAAACCTAGATCAAACGCTAAGAGCTTCCGCCACTAAAGCGGCGGGTTACTTTCTTTTGTCTAAAGCAACAAAAGTCCATCTGGATTCCCTTCGGTCAAAGCTAACCAAAGAAGTTGCTTTTCTTTGAATCCGGCCCGCACGTTCGGTGCCGACGCAGGGCTCTACATACGGGAAATCCTTGTCCCGATGAAAAACGGCGCGCATCCCTGCGCGCCGCCCTTCGGGTCTTCTGTTGCCTTCGCGAGTGCGAGGCGGCGCACAGCCATAGCCAGAGGCAGGGCTAAGGCCTTAAACCGAACTGGCTTCGAAAGATTTTCGTCGACCGGGATTCGCGGTCGCGGCTTGCGCCGCTCCTACCCTAAGAGCAAGCGCGTGCCCTTGCTGTTGCCGTGAAGAGCTTGGCGCAGCCGCGAGCTTACAAGAACAGTTGGAGACCCGGAGGGCCTGCGGCCGGTTACAACCTCAGTGCGCGCCGAATCGCTCAGCGAAAAACGCCCGCATCGCCGCGAACGAGCGCTTGGCGGCGCGTTCGTCGTAGCGGCAATTGTCGCCCACCGGATTGTCGGCGTCCTCGATCTGCGAGAAGCAATGGACTGCGCCGCTGTAATTGACGAACTGCCAGTCGGCGCCGGCTTCGTTCATTTCCTTCTCGAAGGCGACGATGTCTTCCTGCGGCACCGATTTGTCGGCGGCGCCGTTGAGCACCAGCAGCGGGGTGTTGACCTTGACGCCGTTGCTCGGCAAATGCGATTTGAGGCCGCCGTGGAAGCTCACCACGCCGGCGAGGTTGGCGCCGGTTCGCGCCAGTTCCAGGGCGGCCGAGCCACCGAAACAGAAACCCAGGGCGCCGATCTTCGAGGCGTCCAGCGGCGCGCTCTTGTCCTGCGCCTTGAGCGCGGCGACCGCTTCGCCGACGCGCTTGCGCAGGCTGGTGCCGCCGTCGGCATAGGCCTTGCCGACCGCGGCCTTGGCTTCGGTCTTGTCCTTGGGACGCACGCTCTTGCCGTAGACGTCGGCGACCAGCACGACGTAATCGTCGCCGGCGATGTTCTTGGCCTGCTTGATGGCGTCGTCGGTGACGCCCATCCAGTTCGGCACCATCACCAGGCCCGGGCGCTTGATCTTGTTGACGTCGTCGTAGACCAGCACGCCGCTGTAGCTGTCGTCGCCGACTTTCCACTCCACGGGCTTGGTCTGCATCGCCGCGAATGCGGGCGAAGCGCACAGTACGAGAGACATCGCGGCGGCAAGACGGCGCATGGTCGGACTCCGGGTGGCTTGGGAATGCGCGCACCTTAGCGCGTCCGCCCGCGGTGTGCGCGTGAATCCGGTCGCGCCCGCCGCGGCGGGCGCGAAGCCGCAGGTTCAGGCTATGCCGAGCCCGGCGATGGTACTGATCGAGTCTGGGTCGAAGCCGGCCAGCTCGGCGAAATGCCGGCCGCGTGCGACGTAATCGCGATAGGGACCGTAGCTCGGCGCGCCCGGCGACAACAGCACCACCCCGCCCTCGCCGCCGCCCTCGCGCAGCGCGGCCTGGGCCTGGGCCATGGCCTCGGCGAGGTCCTTGGCCGCGGACAGGCGGAAGTCGGATTGCGCCGCGATCGAGGCCAGCAATTCGTGGATGCGCGGGCCGTTCTCGCCCATGGTCACGATCGCGACCGGCGCCTGCCGGCGCATCGCATCGGCGAACACCTGCCAGTCGATACCGCGGTCGTGGCCGCCGAGCAGGATCGCGATGCGGCGCCCGGCGAAGCAGTCGAGCGCGGCCAGGCTGGCGTGCGGCGTGGTGCTGATCGAGTCGTTGACGTAGACCAGGCCGTCGCGCTCGCCGAGCTGCTGCAAGCGGTGCGGCAAGGGACGGAAGCTCGCCGCATGCGCGGCCAGCGGCGCCGCATCGACGCCGAGCGCTTCGATCGCGGTCAGCACCGCGCACAGGTTGCCGCGGTTGTGCCGTCCGGGCAGCGGCAGAGCCGAGGTGTCCAGCACCTCGCGCTCGCCGCGCCACAGCACGTCGCCGCGCAAATGCCAGCCGTCTTCGCGGCCGAACCAGCGGATTTCGCTGTCGGGCAGATCGAGGCAGGCGAGCACCGCGTCGTTGGCGTTCAACACCGCGATCTTCGGCTTGCCCGCGGTCAGCAGGCGCAGTTTGTCTTCGACGTAGCGCGCTTGCGAGCCGTGCCAGTCGAGATGTTCGGGGTAAATGTTGAGGGCGATCGCGACCTCGGGGCGGGCGCCGCCCGCGGCGACGTCGCCGGTCTGATAGCTCGACAGTTCGATCGCCCAGAATTCCGGCGGCTGTGGCGGGTCGAGCACTTCCAGTAAGGGCAAGCCGATATTGCCGGCCAGCGCGGTGCGATGACCGCCGGCGCGCAGCAGATGCGCGAGCAGCGAGGTGGTGGTGCTCTTGCCCTTGGTGCCGGTCACGCACACCGTGCGCGCATCGGCGTGCTCGCCGAACCACAGCGCGGTGCCGCCGATGAAGCGGGTGCCCTGCTCGGCCGCGGCCAAGGCCTCGGCGCGATACGGGCTGATGCCGGGCGACTTGATCACCCAGTCGAACGCACTCAGGCGTTCGGCGGTGGCGGCGGTTTCGACCGCCAGGCGCGCGTCGTTCAAGCCACGCGCATCGGCGGCTTCATCGGCCGAACAGAACAGGGTCAGCGCCAGTTCGGGCAGGCGCGAGCGGATCGCCTGATAGGCCGCGCGGCCTTCGCGGCCCCAGCCCCACAGCGCGACGCGCTGCCCGTCAAGCTGCGAAATGAGCACGCAGCCGCTCCCACAGGGCCGGCGGCAGACGCTGTTCGTCGTCCAGCACCAGCAACGGTTCGATGCGCAGATCGTCGCCGCCGAGTTGCGGACGGATCTCGCGCGCGAAGCGTTCGACCAGGGTGTCTTCGCGCCATTCCGGACGCTCGGCCAGCGCCGCCATCGCCGCGCGCGATTCGCGGCCTTCGCCGACGCACTCGAACGGCTTGTGGTTGCGGTATTCCAGCAGCGCGTCGAAGCCGTCGGTCTGGGCCGCGTCGTCGAGCAGGTTGCGGCCGAAGATGCCGACCAGGCGCGGCTTGGGCATGAACGGCGCCAGCGCCAGAAACACGAAATGGCACTTCGGACATACCCCGCACCAACGGCTGGCGGGACGCTCGCCGAGGATATGGAAGTTGCGGTTGCAGCTGCTGAAGTGGGTGTCGTAGCGATCGGTGCGGGCGAACTGGCGCGCCACCGCAAGCTCGCTGAGTGGGCGCAGCAACGAGTAGTAATGCAGGTCGGCGGCGACCTGGTGCTGCACGTAGTCGCCGAACGCCTGCTCGCAGGCCCAGCCCTTCGACCACTGGTGGTTCACCTCGCCGGTGCCTTCGATCAGGCTGCCGTAGCTGGCGGAGCGCTCGTTGGAGAACACCACCTGGTCGACGCCGTGCAGCAGCGCGGCCAGGACCATGATCGCCGAGTTCACCACCGTCACCGGGATGTGGCCGTTGTAGGCGCCCTGACGGTTGAGTTCGAACAACTGCGGCGCCAGCGCGCGGCCGAGGTTGAGGGTCGGCAGTTCCGTGCGCTGGGCGCAGGCGGCGATCAGTTGCGAGCCGCCGATCCAGGTCACGGTCTGTTCGACCCCGAGGGTGCGCAGCGCTTCGATGCTGACCAGCGAATCCTTGCCGCCGCCGATCGCGACCAGGGCGTGCGGTTTCAACCCTAACGGGCCCGCCTTGGTATCGGCCGCCGCAGCGTCGACCGGAAAACGGATCTTGCCGTGCAGGTTCAAGCCGTTGCGATAAGCGAACTCGCCCAGGCCGTTGACGTAGATCAGCTCCAGCAGCGCCGCGGTCTCGGCATCGATCGCATACGAATCGATGCGGATGGTCTCGGGCACCGCGGCCTTGTAATAGCTGACGCCGGCAATCAGGTGCAGCAGGCGCAGCGCGCGCTCGACCGCGGTCGCACGCGCACCGGCAAGGGCGAACGGCGCGCCCGGCACGGTGATGGTTTCGATCAGTTCCGGACCGTCGTCGAAGGCGTAGACGAGTTCGGCGACGCCGGTGGCGGCGTCGAGCTGGCAACGCACGAAGCGGAACACGTCGGCTTTGAAGGAACTCTGGGTCGGGATCATGCGGCGGCTCCGGCGGGCGCGGTTGCAGCGATAAACCGGAAAACACGCCGGGCCTGCGACAGCGCCGGGAGATATCCGAACAGGGGTTTGGGTGCGGACGCGCGTAGGCGCAGCGACGAGGAGACGATCACTCGATCACCTCCTCGAGCGGCAGCGCGCGCAGGTTATAGGTGTTGGCCATGGCCATGCCGTAGGCGCCGGCATCGGCGACCAGGAGGGTGTCGCCCTCGGCGGTCGCGGCCGGCAACAGGCGCGCACGGCCGAGCACGTCGCTGCTTTCGCAGACCGGGCCGACCACATCGAAGGTGGCGGTCTGGGTGTCGTCGAAGCGGCTGAGGTTGTGGATGCCGTGGTAGGCCTCGTACATGGCCGGACGCATCAGCGCGTTCATGCCGGCATCGCAGCCGATGCGCAACACGCCGTCCTTCTCGATCACCTGGGTCACGCCGAGCAGCAGCACGCCGCATTCGGCGACCAGATAACGGCCCGGCTCGATGATCAGGCCGTAGCGCGGATACGCGGCTTTGATTTCTTCCAGGCCGGCGCGCCATTGCGCCAGGTCGAACTGCGGCGCTTCCGGCGTGTAGGCGATCGGCAGACCGCCGCCGATGTCGATGGTCTCGATCGTGCCGACGCTGTCGGCCAGACCGGCGAGGCTGGCGTAGACGCCGCGCCAGTGCTGCGGGTCGTCGATGCCGCTGCCCAGGTGCGCATGCAGGCCGCTGATGCGCACGCCGAGCTTGCGCGCTTCTTCGACGAAGGCGTCGAAACGCGACAGCGGCAGGCCGAACTTGGCGGCGACGCCGCCGGTGCGGACCTTCTCGTGGTGGCCTTCGCCGTGGCCGAGGTCCAGGCGCAGCCACAGGGTGCGGCCGCGGAACACCTCGGGCCAACGCTTCAGCGCTTCGATGTTGTCGAGAGTGACGATGACCCCGCGCTGCAGGGCCGCTTCGTACTCGTGGCGCGGGGCGAAGCTCGGGGTGAACAGCACCCGCTCGGGCGCCATGTGCGGCACCGCGGCGAACACCCGTTCAATCTCGGCCAGCGACACGCATTCCAGGCCGAAGCCTTCGCCGACTATGGTCTTGAGGATCGCCGGGTGCGAGTTGGCCTTCATCGCATAGAAGCAGCGGTCGACCGCTTCGGTGCCGATCAGCGAACGGGCGCGCTCGCGCACCGTCGCCAGGTCGTAGACATAACGCGGCGTGCCGGCCTCGGCCATGGCGAGCAGGCGCGGACGCTTGCCCTGCCACCAGGCCGGCGCGCGCTGCGGCTTGCCGTGCGCAATCTCGCGCCAGCTCGGCCCGAACACGCTGTCGTCGCGCACCGGCATGGCGCCGCTGCGGATCAGCTCGTGGTGCAGATGCGGCAGTAGCCCGTCGGCGTCGGCCTCGTCGATGACGAAGGTCAGGTTGAGGTCGTTCGACGACTGCGAGATCAAATGTACGCGTTCGCGCCCGAACGCCGCCCAGATGTCGGACAAGCGGTGCAGCAGCGAACGCATGCCGCGCCCGACCAGGGTGATCGCCGCGCACGGCGCGATCACCTTGACCCGGCACACCTCGGCCAGATCCGCCGACAGCGCTTCCAGGACGTTGCTGTTGACCAGGTTCTCGCTCGGGTCGAGCGAGACGGTGACGTTGGTTTCCGACGAGCCGATCAAGTCGATCGACAGGCCGTGGCGCTTGAAGCGCTCGAACACGTCGGCGAGGAAGCCGACCTGCTGCCACATGCCGATGCTTTCCATCGACACCAGCACGATGCCGTTGCGGCGGCTGATCGCCTTGACCCCCGGCACGGTGACCGCGCTGGCGTCGATGCGCGTGCCCGGCAGGTCGAAACGCTCGGTGTCGAGGATCGCCATCGGCACGCCGGCGTCGCGGCACGGCGCGATCGAACGCGGGTGCAGCACCTTGGCGCCGGTGGTGGCGATTTCCTGCGCTTCGGCGTAGTCCAGGCGCGCCAGCAGGCGCGCATCCGGCACTTCGCGCGGATTGGCGCTGAACATGCCCGGCACGTCGGTCCAGATCTCGACTCGCTGCGCTTTCAGCAACGCGCCGAAGTACGCCGCCGAAGTATCCGAGCCGCCGCGGCCGAGGATCGCGGTGCCGCCGTCGCCGTGGCGGGCGATGAAGCCCTGGGTGATCAGCATCGCGGTGGGCTGCGCGTCGAAGCGCTCGCCGAAACCGCTATCGCCCAGATGGCGGCAGTTCACCGACAGCCGCTGCGCCCAGTCGCTGGCGTTCGGCAGCGACACCGCATCGAGCCAGTCGCGCGCATCGCACCAGCCGAAGTCGTGGCCCTGCGAACGCAGATAGGCATCGCCGATGGTCGAGGACAGCAACTCGCCCTGGCCCAGCACCTCGGCCTGCCAATCCAGCGCACGGCTCGCCGCGCGCGGATCGGTTTCCAATGCAATCAATTTCGCCAGGCGCTCGCCGAGCACCGCGTCGGGGTCGAGATCGAGCTCGCCGCAGAACGCACGATGACGCTCGACCAGGGTCGCGAACCGCGCCGCGAAGCCCTCGTCCTGGCCCACCGGCGCGTAGGCGATCGCCTGCAATTCGTTGGTCACGCCCGACAGCGCCGAGACCACGACGAGGACGCGGCGGCCCTCTTCGTGCATACGTTTCGAGGCCAAGCGCCCGATCGTGTCCCAACGGTTGCGGCGGGATACCGAAGTACCACCGAACTTGAGCACCACCCAGCCTGTCGCTTGCGCCACCACGTATTCCTCGGTTGTCGTTCCATTGTCGTAAGGCCCGGCACATTGCCGGGGCAGCTATAACCACCCCGGGACCCGCCTATGGCCGGCCCGGGATTCCACACTTGCAGGCTCGTCGCGCCTAGAATCACGCGCTCGCCCGGGAGCCCGGGCACGAAGCGACGATTCTAGTCGAAACCTGCCGGCTCACGAGCGTGCTCCCGACGCTGTATTCCGGGCCCCGGCCCCCTCACCGCCTGTGTACCGCCACCTGCACGGACTCTTCGGAACCCCACCCGAAATGACGCAACGCCGCTATCTGCAACTGGACGTGTTCGCCGACCGCCCCGGCGCCGGCAATCCGCTGGCCGTGGTCCTCGACGCCGAGGGCCTGGACGACGACGCCATGCAGGCCATCGCCCGCTGGACGCGCCTGCCCGAAACCACCTTCGTGTTCCCGCCGACCCAGCCCGGCGCCAGCTACCGCATCCGCATGTTCAGCCCGCGCCGCGAGGTGCCGTTCGCCGGCCACCCGAGCGTCGGCACCGCCTGCGTGGTGCTCGAGGCCGGCCTGGCCGAGCCGGTCGACGGCCACCTGGTCCAGGAAGGCGTAGTCGGCCTGTTGCCGCTGTCGGTCGACGGCGACGGCGACGCCCGCACCATCGCCGTGCGCACGCCGCGCGCGCGGGTGCTGGAAACCGCCTCGGCCGGCGATCCGCGCCTGGCCGAAACCCTGCGCGAGTTGCCGCTCGGCGCGCTGCCGCCGGCCTTGGTGGACGGCGGACGGCGCTGGTGGCTGGCCGAACTGCGCGACGAGACTGCCCTGCGCACGGCGACCCCGGACTGGGCCGCAATCGCGCGCCTGGCCGAAAGCACCGAAAGCATGGGCCTGTGCGCATTCGCGCGCGCCGACGCCGGCCAGGACTACGACCTGGTCGTGCGCGCCTTCGTCGGTGCGCCGGCGCAGTTCGAGGACGCCGCCTCGGGCGCGGCCAACGCCACCCTCGCCGCCTGGCTCAATCACAACGGCGCCCTGCCCGGTCGCGATGGCCGCTACACCGTCAGCCAGGGCCGCGAAGTCGGCTTCGACGCTCGCCTGCAATTGCGTGTCGACGGCGACGGCGAAGTCTGGTCGGGCGGCCGCGTCAGCAACGTGGTGCGCGGCCAGATCGACTGGCGCTGAGCGCAGGCCACGCGTGTCGGGTGCGCGCCGGGCAAGTGCCGGGCGCGTGCCGGCGATGGGCCGTTCGCGCTGGCCCGGCAGCCACGCTCAAGCCGCGCCGGCGGCCTCGGCTTTTTCGCGGCGCGCCACCGCACGGCGGCCCAGCGCGACCGCGATGAACGCCGGCAGGTACATCAGCAAGCCGTAGATCGCCGCCGGTACGGCGATCTGCGGCGACTGCAGCAGGGTCAGCGCGATTACGATCGCCAGGGTGCTGTTCTGCACGCCCACTTCCATGCCGACCGTGATCGCATCGCGCAGCGCCAGCCCGGTCAGCCGCGCCAACAGGAAACCGCCGCCGATCGCCGCCGAACACATCGCCAGCGCGGCCGGGCCGAGTTCCGGCAAGGTGCGCAGCAACAGTTCGCGTTGGGTCACGCTGATGGCGACGATCAACAGCAGCAACAACAACAGGGCGAAGCGGCTGACCCAGGGCTCCACGCGCAGGGCGAAACCGCTCGCGTAGCGGCGCAAGGCCATGCCGAGCAACACCGGCACCAACACCAAGGCCGCCAGGTGCATGACGGTCTGGCCGACCGGCAGGCGGATCTCGCGGGTCTCGCCGCCGAACCACTGCAGAGCCAGATTCACCAACAGCGGCACGCTGAGGAAGGTCACCAGCGCGCTGATCACGGTCAGCGTCACCGCCAGCGCGACATTGCCGCGGGCCAGATACGTCAGCGCATTGGAGCTGCTGCCACTCGGGCAGGCGGCGACCAGCACGAAGCCGACCGCGAATTCGAGCGAATGCGGGAACAGCCAGGCGACGGCGAAGCCCAATAAAGGCAGCAACAGATAATGGCCGACCAGGCCGACCATAACCGGGCGCGGGTTGCGCCCGATGCGCTGGAAATCTTCGCCGCGCAGGGTCAGGCCGATGCCGCACATGATGATGGCGATCGCGATCGGCAGACCGATCTTGAGCAACACGCTGTCCTGCATGGCGATCTCCTTGAGTTTTCGCGTCCGTCCGCGCGCCTGTCATTGCGGCCGTGGTCGATGCGGCAACGACCGACCGCGGCTCATCCGACGATGATCGATGGCGGTTGCTGCCGACTTTCGCACATTCGATGCGTTGCGGTCGCGATACCGCGTCGCGAGTTCCGTTGCCAGCTTGCGGATCGGAGCGCACGAAATCGGCGCCGCACAAACGAAAACGCCGGAACCTTTCGGTCCCGGCGTTTCATTCGCGGTCGCGGCACACCGTTCCTTCCGCCGCGCCGATGCCGACTCAGTCGGGGCGCACGTCCACGCGCACGCGGATGCGGTCGCCGGGGTTGTGGTTGGTGCGGGTGCGATAGGTCTTGCCGGCGTATTCGTAGGTCACGTCGTAGGCGCTGACCGAACGCTCGCCGCCCGAGTAGTAGTTGCCGCCGCTGGCCGGCACCGGGTCGCAGACCCGTACCGTGCCCGTGCGCGGCTCCTGGCTGCGCTTGCTCTGTTCGTAGATGCTGCGGCCGGCCATGCCGCCGACCATCGAGCCCAACGCCGAGGTCGCATAGCGCGCGCTGCCGCCGCCGACCTTGCTGCCGAGCACCGCGCCGACGATGCCGCCGACTACGGTCGCGGCGGTGCGGCCGCCTTCGGTGCCGACCGCGCGGCGCTGGTTGCCGTATTGGTCGTAGTAGCCGTCGTCGCGACGCGGCTCGTATTCGTTGCCGTAATAAGAGTCGCCCTGGACGTAGGTCGGGCGCTCGTAGCAGCGCTGGCCCTGGTTGACCGGCTGCGAGGTGTAGTTGTCGAACACCGGATCGACGCGGATCACCCGCGCGTAGTCGACCTGGCTGCTGTTGTAGTCGCCGACCTGCTGCGATGAGCCATAGGACGAGCCGTACGGCTGGCCATACGACTGGGCCGACGCGACGCCGGTGGTGGCGGCCAGACCCAGGCCCAGGGCGGTGACTAGCAAGCGGTTCATCATGAGCTCCAGGCGCCGACATGGCGCGGGATGGATCGTCGGGCCGCAGCGGTCAACCCGGGCTGAATGCAGCCGGGGGCGTGGCGATGGGGCCGGTGTCGTTTACCTCGCCGACAGCCAGTCGGCCGCCTGCGCGGCCAGCCGGGCGGCGTCGCGCCCCAGCAAGGGGCCGACATGGCTCGGCGACGGCCACGTTAACAAAGTCGCGCCGATCGCCGCTGCGAACTGCGCCGACAATTCCGGCGCGACGTCGTCGTCGCGCTGCGAGGCGATGCACAGCACCGGCGCCTCGACGGCGAGCACGTCAGCTGCAGCCGCCTCGACACCGGCATACGCCTCGCGCAGCACCGCGCCGGACTCGTCGCGCCAGCGCCGGAACGCATACAGTGCGGCCGCTTCGTCGGCATCGTCCATGGCGCGCCGGGTCGAGGCCAGGCGCGCATCGCGCCGCCACGGCACCACCTGCGGCCAGTCGCGCGCCGGCAATCGCGCCGCCCACGGCGCCGGCGGCACGGGGTTGATCAGCACCACCGCATCGGCCAGGTCCGCGCACAGCCAGGCCAACAGGCCGCCGAGGCTGGCGCCGATCACCGCGCGCGGCCGCGGCAACGCATCCAGTTCGGCGCGAACCTGGCGGCGGTAGTGATCGAGCGTGGTCGCGGCCAGGCCTTCGGGCGCCGGCCGCAGATCCGGCGCGACCGTGCCCAGGCCGCGCGAACGCAGCACGTCCTGCCACAGGTTCCACTCCCAGCCGCCGGCCCCGGCGCCATGGATCAGCAAGGCATGGCGGATACAGGCGCGCGGCGTCATGGGATCAGGCATCGGGTTCGATCAAGACCGACCGCCCCTCGTCCGCGGCGCGGAAGAAGGATCGGTGCGAAGAGCGGTAAAGAACGGCCTCGCCGGTGCGGCGAGACGCCGGACTCGGCGCCCGCCCGGCGAGGCAGGTCCGGCGCCGCTCCCGCCGGATGCGGGAACGGCCGCCCGGCTCAGACCAGCTTGGCTCAGACCAGTTTGGCTTCCAGGCTCATCGGCACCGCGCTCAGGGCCTTCGACACCGGGCAATTGGCCTTCGCGTCCTCGGCGATGGCCTGGAACTTGGCGGCGTCGATACCGGGCACTTCGGCGGTGAGCTTGAGGCGGATCTGCGACAGGGTCGGCCCGCCTTCCATCGACAGATCGACTTCGGCGCGGGTGTCGAGCTTGGCCGGCGGATGCCCGGCCTCGGTCAACTTGGCCGACAACGCCATGGTGAAGCAGCCGGCGTGGGCGGCGGCGATCAACTCTTCGGGGTTGGTGCCCTTCTCGTCGCCGAAGCGGCTGTTGAAACCGTAACGGGTGTCGGCGAGCAATCCGCTCTGCGGCGTGCTCAGGCGGCCCTGGCCGCTTTTCAGATCGCCTTCCCAGTGAGCGGTGGCGTGGCGCGAGATACCCATGATGCGACTCCGACGAGTAAGGGAGGCACAGCCTAACCGCGGCGATGTTAGTTCCGTATTGCGGCAGGCCACGAAAACGCAGGCGCTGCGGACTCCTTCCGCAGCGCAGCACGCGCAATCGCGACGCGGTGGGCGCTTCGCGGCCGTCGTCGGGCTTGACCCACCCTCGCGCCTGCGGGAGTCTGTGGTTCCGGCCCCCGCCGGCAGTAACCCGCCATGACCGCCCGCCGAGCGCCACGCTCGGGCGCGCAGCGCGGACAGCCATGACGGCCTTCCCACCCTAGCCTCAGGGAGAAGTCCGCTCATGTCCTACAGCACACAATCCATTCGCAACGTGGCCTTGGCAGGCCACCCCGGCGCCGGCAAAACCACGCTCTTCGAAGCCCTGCTGCAGGCCGGCGGCGCAGTCCAGACGGCAGGCAGCATCGAACGCGGCACCACGGTTTCTGATTTCGACCCGATCGAGAAACAACGCGGCCACTCGCTCGACGCCGCCATCGCCAGCACCGATCACGCAGGCATCCACGTCAACCTGATCGACACCCCCGGCTATCCCGACTTCCGCGGCCCGACCCTGTCGGCGCTGGCCGCGGTCGAGACCGTCGTGGTGGTGGTCGACGCCGACAGCGGCGTCGAATACGGCACCCGCCGGATGATGGAGCACGCCAAGGCGCGCCGGCTCTGCCGCGTGCTGGTGGTCAACAAGATCGACCACGAGGGCGCGGACCCGGCCGGCGTGCTGGAAGCGATCCGCGAAAGTTTCGGCCCCGAATGCCTGCCGCTGAACCTACCCGCCGACGGCGGCAAGGCCGTCGTCGATTGTTTCGCCACGCCCGGCAACGACGCGGGCGGCAGCGACCTCGGCGCGGTCGCCGACTGGCACCAGAAGATCATCGACCAGGTGGTCGAGGTCAACGAAACGGTGATGGAGCACTATCTCGACCTCGGCGAAGGCGGCCTGTCCGGCGACGAGCTGCACGACGCCTTCGAGCAATGCCTGCGCGAAGGCCACTTGGTGCCGGTGCTGTTCTGCTCGGCGCGCAGCGGCGTCGGCATCAAGGAGCTGCTCGACGTCGCCGAACGCCTGTTCCCGCACCCCGGCGAAGCCAATCCGCCGCCGTTCGTCAAAGGCGTCGGCGAAGACGCCCAGCCCATCGTCGCCGCGCCCGATCCGGACGCGCACGTGATCGCCGACGTGTTCAAGATCGTCAACGACCCCTTCGTCGGCAAGCTCGGCGTGTTCCGCGTCTACCAGGGCACGGTGCGCAAAGACACCCAGTTGTTCGTCGACGACGGCAAGAAACCGTTCAAGGTCGGCCACCTGTTCAAGCTCAAGGGCAAGGAACACGTCGAAGTCGAGCAGGCGATCCCCGGCGACATCGCCGGCGTCGCCAAGGTCGAGGACCTGCATTTCGATGCGGTCCTGCACGACAGCCACGACGAAGACCAGATCCACCTCGCGCCGCTGAACTTTCCGCGGCCGATGTTCGGCCTCGCGGTCGAGGCGGCGAGCAAGGGCCAGGAACAGAAACTCGCTACCGCCCTGCATAAGCTGTCCGAGGAAGACCCCTGCTTCCAGGTCGAACACGAGGCCGAGACCAACGAGACCGTGATCCGCGGCCTGTCCGACCTGCACCTGCGCATCAACATCGACCGGCTCAAGGACAAGTACGGGGTCGAGGTCACGGCCCGGCCGCCGCGCATCGCCTATCGGGAAACCGTCAGCGGCAAGGCCGAGGGCCATCATCGCCACAAGAAGCAGACCGGCGGCGCCGGCCAGTTCGGCGAGGTGTTCCTGCGCGTGGAGCCGTTGCCGCGCGGCGGCGGTTTCGAGTTCGTCGACGAGGTCAAGGGCGGCACCATCCCCGGCCAGTTCCTGCCGGCGGTGGAGAAAGGCGTGCGCCAGGTGCTGCACGACGGTGCGCTGGCCGGGTACCCGATCCAGGACGTACGGGTGATCGTCTACGACGGCAAGTACCACACCGTCGACAGCAAGGAAGTGGCCTTCGTCGCCGCCGGCAAGAAGGCCTTCCTCGATGCGATCACCAAGGCCCGCCCGCAGGTGCTGGAACCGATCGTCGACCTGGAAGTCAACGCGCCCGAGCAGCACATGGGCGACATCAGCGGCGGCCTGGCCAGCAAGCGCGCGCGCATCAACGGCACCGACAGCCTGCGCGGCGGCGAGATCGTCGTGCGCGCGCAGGTGCCCTTGTCGGAACTGGAAGGCTATGCCGCCGAGCTCAAGTCGGTGACCGCCGGACGCGGCCGCTACTCGCTCGACTTCAGCCATTACGAGCCGGTGCCCGGCAGCGTCCAGCAAAAACTCATGGAGGCCTACAAGCCCAAGCACGAGGAGGACTGAGCGGGGCCCGGGCTGCTAACGTTCGCGGTCCGACGTCCCGAACCGCGAACATGCCCAAACGCCACAGCGACCAACGCAGCGACCGCGAGCGCTCCGAGATCCTCAACCGCTACGCGCAACGACTCGTCCATCGCGGCGGCGAGCGCGAACTGCACTGGTACCGACGCGCGGCCCAGGCCGATCCGACCTGGGCCGCACCGTGGTTCAACCTCGGCCTGGCGCACAAGTATCGCGGCGAGTGGGCCGAGTCCCTGCAGGCCAATCGCGCCGCGCTGGAACGCCAGGGCGACCATGCCGGCGCCTGTTGGAACCTCGGCATCGCCGCCACCGCGCTGAGCGACTGGAGCAGCGCCCGCGAGGCCTGGCGCAAGTACGGCGTCGGCCTGCCGGAGGGCGAGGGCCCGATCGAAGCCGAACTGGGCGCGGTGGCGTTGCGGATCGATCTCGACGGCAGCGGCGAAGTGGTCTGGGGCGCACGCATCGACCCGGCGCGCGCGCGCATCCTCAACGTGCCGCTGCCGGACAGCGGCCATCGCTATCACGACATCGTCCTGCACGACGGCGCGGTGCAAGGCACGCGCAAGGTGCAAGGCCACGAATATCCGGTGTTCAATGCCCTCGGGCTATGGCAGGCCTCGGCTTACGTCACCTACGAGGCGCTGATCGAAACCGCGGCGCCGGACACCTTGGCGGCCCTGGTCGAGCGCGTGCGCGAGAGCGGGGGCCAGGTAGAGGACTGGACCCACACGGTGCGTTATCTGTGCCAGGCCTGCTCCGAAGGCGACCAAGCGCATGAACACCCGCAAGAACCCGCCGCACACACGCGGTTCCACCTAGGCATCGCCGCGACCGACGCAGCCCGGCTGCGCGGCGTACTCGACGACTGGCTGGGCGCGCATCCGCAGGCGCGCCTGCTGGAATTCAGCCGCGCCTTTCCCGCCGACGTCACGCCCTGAGGCCGGACAATCGCAGCGGGTGCGGTCCCGACCGCTCCGCTGCGGCGGCGCTCACAAGCGCCGTGCCGCCTCGTTACCATCGGAACCAAGGAGCGCCACGATGCCCACGACCTCGCCGTCCGATCGCCGCAGCACGCCGGGCCATGCCGCGGCGCTGGCCTGCCTGCTCGTCGCCCTCGCCTTGCTGCCCGCGCTCGCCGCGGCCGCCGGGACCAACGCATCGTCGCGCTCGGCCCTGCAGAACCGCTGCGGCTGGTTCATCAACCCGACCCCGGCCAATGCCTGGCTCGAGGATCGCGACGGCAGTTGGACGGTGGCGCTGCAAGGCGGCCACCAGGCCGACGGCGACTGGCCCGAGTTCGCCGAGAAAGACTGGGTCGTCACCAACGGCAGCAGCTACGGCTATGGCTGCGCCTGCATGAAGGTCAAGGTGGAGCGCAAGACCAAGACGGTGCTGCGGATCGCCTCGGCGCAGAGCAAGCCGCTCGCCCAGTGCCGGCGCGACCCGAAACTCAAGGAACCCAAGGACTGAGCGTCCCGCGCCCATGACCGCAGCCCCGACCGCCCCCGCTCCGCCGTCGCTGGAAACCGATCCGGAGCTGACCAAGATCGTCTCCGATGCCTTGACGGTCGTCTCCAATCCCACCGACCTGCTCGCGACCCTGTTCGTGGTCGTGGGCAGCGTGCTCGCGTCGGCGCTGATCGTCCGCCGGATCCGGCCGCGCCTCAAGCATCGCTTCGCCTGGCTGACCCTGCTCGACTACCTCGCCACGCCGGTGCTGTCGCTGACCTTACTGTCGCTGTTCGGCCTGTTCGGCGACCTGTTCGATAACCCGCTGATCGATCTCGGCGGCACCTTGATCGCGCTGCTGTGCCTCATCCGCCTGCTCGGCGCGATCGTCGAACTGCTGTTCCGCCCGACCGCGACCCTGCGCTTCATGCTGCGCGTGGTCACGCTGCTGTTGTGGATCTACGTGGTGCTGCAGATCTTCGGCACGCGCAACCCGCTGATCGGCCAATTCTTCTCGACCCAATGGAGCGTCCTCGGCTTCAGCCTGACCACCCGCCACATCCTCGACGGCCTCACCGCCGGCGTGGTGATCGTGATCGTCGCGCTATGGGGCGACAAGGCCATCGGCAACCTGCTGCGGCGCAACCGCACCCTGCAGCCGAACTTCGTCCTCGCCCTGTCGCGCATCTTCAGCGTGCTGATGTGGATCGCCGCGCTGGCGCTGATCTTCTCGATCAGCGGCATCAACCTCACCGCCCTGGCCGCATTCAGCGGCGCGCTCGGCATCGGCCTCGGGCTCGGCCTGCAACGGCTCGCGGCCAGCTACATCAGCGGCCTGATCGTGCTGTTCGAACAGTCGGTGCGGGTCGGCGACAACATCGCCACCAACAACATCATCGGCCGGGTCACCCGCATGACCGTGCGCTACACCATGATCCGCACCCGCGACGGGGTCGAGGCGATCGTGCCGAACGACAGCCTGACCAGCAACGTGATCGTCAATCAGTCCTGGTCCGACCGCAATCTGCGCCTGGTCTGCGGCGTGCTGGTCAAGGGCGACACCGACACCCAGGCCGCACGCACGCTGTTCCTGGAGGCGATGAAGGCGCAGGACCGCGTCCTGCAGCAACCGCCGCCGCATATGTACGTCACCGGCGTCAACGACAAGGGCATCCAGCTCGACGGCCACTTCTGGATCAACGACCCGGAGAACGGCCAGCACAACGTCGTCTCCGACATCTACGACTCGGTGTTGCAGTCGTTCCGCAAGAACGGCATCGCGCTGGTGGCGCAGTAAGCACCCGCCGCGTCGAGCGAGCGGCGGGTCACGGCGCAGACGATGCCTGCAGAGGCCAGGCGCCACTGCACTTCACGGCACGCCGACTCCGTCCATCGCCTTGGCGACAGGCCGCCTTGCGGGCGCTCCGGCAGGAGTAGGATTCGGGCATGAACGACGGTTCCCACCCGCGCTTCTTCTGGCAGTTCCCGATGCGGCCGATCCGCGAGAAGGGATTGGCCGAGGCCCTGCCCGACGACGGCCGCCTGCGCATCCTATTCCTGTGGGGCAAGGACTGCCCGAACTGCGATATCGCCAAGGGCCAGATCCTGCTGACGCCGGAGCGCTTCGTCTGGCCCGACGTCGACTGGATGCACGACAACGTCTACGAAGACCCGGGCATGGGCACCCATTTCGGCCTGCACGGCATTCCGGCGTTCTTCGTGTTCCGCGGCGCCAAGAAGCTCGGCCGGATCAGCCAGTGGCCCGGCACCGACGCCTTCGTCGCCGCGATCGAGAAACTGCGCGCGGCGCCGGCTCCGCTGGACCCGCTTCCAGAGCTCCAGGGGTAGGAGCGGCGCAAGCCGCGACCAACCGAAGTGTCGTACGCGAGCGCGGTGGCCGAAGACGGGGGCCCAAGGGCGATCCCGGAGGGCTGCCGCTTCGGGGGCTACGTGGTATTCGGCTTCTTCGGTTGATCGCGGCTTGCGCCGCTCCTACCCAAGCGGGCCGCCGCAGCCTCACCCGCGCAACACAGCTTCCCGCCGCGCAGCGACGGCCATGCTTGGCCTGCGCCCCAGCACGGAGCAGACTGCCGTTCTACCCGCCGCGACCGCACGCCGCCATGTTCGACTTCGCCACCCTCGCCGCCTACCTCGCCGCCGCTGCGGTGCTGGTCCTGATTCCCGGGCCGGGCACCGCCTGGATCATCGCCCAGAGCGCAGCCGGCGGAACCTCGCGCGGCGTGCAGGCGGCGTTCGGGCTCGAAACCGCCACCCTGATCCATGCACTTGCCGCCGGCCTCGGCCTGTCGGCGCTGCTCGCGACTTCGGCGCTGGCCTTCGAGGCAATCAAATATGCCGGCGCCGCCTATCTGATCTGGCTCGGCATCAAGGCCTGGCGTAGCCCCTCGCCCGCCCCTGCCGCGGCCGACGACGTGCCGCAGGTGGCGCCGACCTCGGCGCGTGACGTCTATCTGCGCTCGGTGATGACCGGCGTGCTCAATCCGAAGGTCGCACTGTTTTTCCTCGCCTTCCTGCCGCAGTTCGTCCACCCCGAGCGCGGCATGGTCTGGCTGCAGTTCCTGGTGCTCGGCGCCTTGTTGTCGCTGATCGGCCTGTCGCACAGCGTGTTGCTGAGCGTCGCCTTCGGCCATTTCGGCCGCCGCATCGGCCGGCGCTTCTCCGGCGGCGGGCGCTGGAAAGAACGCCTGACCGGCAGCGTGTTCATCGCCCTGGGCCTGCGCCTGGCCGTGCAGCAGCGCAGCTGAGGCGCAGCGCCCGCACCCCCGGGCGCTTCGGCAAGGACCCAACCGCGGATGTACGGCGCCGCCGGCGCAGGCCGCGCTTCGTCTTGAAGCGGCGGTCCGGCGCCCACAGGTCGGAGATTCACGACCTCGATTCCAGGAGCGCCGCGCATGAAGACACAGGGTTTTCTCGACCAATTGCTGAAGACCGCACAAAGCAGCCTCGGCGGGGCCGGCGGGCTCGAGGGCTTGCTCGGCGGCGGCAAACCGCCGGTGCCCTATCAAGACAAATACGCACAAGACAAGTACGCACGAGCCAAGCAAACGGAAGAGAAACGCGGCCTGCTCAACGCCGACTTCGGCAAGGGCGCGCTCGCCGGCGGCGCACTCGGCCTGCTGCTCGGCCACCGCAAGCTGCGCAAGAGCGCCGGCAAGATCGCCCTGTACGGCGGCGTCGCCGCGGTCGGCGTGCTGGCCTACAAAGCCTATGGCGAATACAAGCGGCAGCAGGATGCCGGCGCCGCCGAGCCGCAGACCGTCGACCGCCTGCCTCCGCCGCAGGCCGAGCAACACAGCCAGGCCATCCTGCAGGCGCTGGTCGCCGCATCGAAGGCCGACGGCCATATCGATGCGCGCGAACGCGAAGCCATCGAGGGCGAATTCACTCGCATCGACGGCGACCCGGAGCTGCGCCGCTGGCTGCACGACGAACTGGAAAAACCGCTCGATCCCGCCGAAGTGGCGCGCGCCGCGACCACCCCGGAGATCGCCGCGGAGATGTACCTGGCTAGCCTGCTCGCCGCCGACGAGCAGAGCTACATGGAACGCGCTTATCTGGACGAACTGGCGCGCCAGCTCAAGATCGACGACGCGCTCAAGAGCCGGCTCGAACAGCAGTTGCGCGACGCCCAAGCCTAAGCCACCTATCCGCTCCCGGGCCCCGCGCAGAACGGAACTCGGTCACAAGCGGACGCAGCGACGGCGCGTCCGCGCCGCCGGCGCTGCCGCCGGTCGGCGCGGCGCACTCATCGCCGATGGCAACCGTTAGGATCACTGCGCCGCCTCAGCCGCGCGGCGCTCCTTATCGACCGGACCCTCGCCGATGCGTTTGCTGATTCCCGCCTTGTTAGCGCTGACCTTCGTCGGCTGCTCCTGCCAACGCCAGGCCGAGGCCGACGCTCCCGCCGCCGACACAGCGACGATGCCTGCGACCGACGACGCCGCCGCGCGCGCCCGCGTCGATGCCGCCAAACGCGCCGACGCGCAAAACCAGCAGCGCCTGGATGCGATGAACGAAGCGGTCAACAAGTTGCATCTGTATCTGCAGCAACTCAGCAGCGGCAAACGCGAAGAAGCCGACAAGCATTGGGCCTACGAACGCACGCCGCGCGGCAACGAAGAAGCCGACCTGCGCTCGATCAAGCAGTTCACCGCGATGCGGATCGAGAACGACACGCCGAAACAGCTCGACAAGGAAGCCATGCCGGAATCGTTGGAAATCCCGGTCGAGCTGCGGGTCAGCGTCGCCGACGGCGAGTCGCGGCGTTACACCGGCTGGTACCGGATGCGGCGCAACCCGATCGACCGCAGTTGGGAGCTCACTGCGACCTCGCTGTCGGTGAAGTTGCAGTAAGCCGCACGCGCCACGCCGGCGCACTCGACACCCACCCCGGTCAGCGCGCGTCCAGCGAGCTGAGCCCGCGCTGTGCCGGACTTCCGGCATCTCGCCGCAATCAAGGGGTGGCTTATACACTGGGCCATCGACGCGCCCTCGAACGAGCGGCGCGCGGTCTATGCCTCTACGGACCCCGTCATGCGCCCGAATCGCTATCTCGTCGTCCCGGCCTTCGCACTCGCGATGTCCGTCCTGCTCGCCGCCTGCGGCGGTAAGGACCGCCCCGCGGACGGCACCGCCGCCGGCGACGATCCCCAGGCCCTGCCGACGCCCGCCGGCGCAGGTAGCGGCGGTGTCACCGGCATGCCCTCCGCGCCCGGGCCCGGCCAGGTCGGCGCGCCGGTCGAAGGCAGCACCGCCAGCCCGCTGTTCGACGAAAACGGCAACCCGATCCCCGGCAGCGACGCCGGCACGCCCGCGACCGGCATCGACGGCACCTTGCCGCCGCCCGAGGCCGGCACCGAGACCGGCGCCCCACCGCTCGCCGTCGAACCGACTGCGGAAGACGCCGTCGCCGTCGTGCGCGATTACTACGCCGCGATCAATGGCGGCAATTACGCCCGTGCTCATGCGCTGTGGTCGGACGGCGGCAACGCCAGCGGCCAGAACGCGCAGCAATTCGCCAACGGTTTCACCGAAACCGCCGGTGTGTCGGTGGAAGTGCTGGCGCCGGGCCGGATCGATGCCGGCGCCGGCCAGCGCTATGTCGAAGTGCCGATCGCGATCACCGCCACTCAACGCGACGGCAGCCAGCGCAAATACGTCGGCGCCTATACCCTGCGCCGCAGCGTCGTCGACGGCGCCAGCGACGAACAACGCGCATGGCGGATCGGCAGCGCCGACATCCGCGAGGTCAAGCAATGAACCCGTGCGCGGTAGCGAGGCAGACCTTCGTCGCGGTCGCTGCCGTCGCCTTGCTAGGCGCATGCGAACGCACGCCGTCCGCGCCTGCCGCCGCCAAGCCGGCCGCGCACGCGCCGCAGCCGGCAACGACGCCGCAAACGAACACGCCCGCGGTCGAAAAAGGCCTGGACACAGCGCCGCCGGCCAAGCTCGACCACGTCCTGCCCGGCGCGCTCGCCCCCGACACCGGCCCGGCCCAGTTGCGCGCCCTGTTCGGCGCGGATCAGGTCGAGATCTCCGATCATCTACCCGGCGCGGAAGGCGAGGAGTTCCGCGGAGTGATCCTGTATCCCAAGGATTCGACCCTGCGCGCCTATCTGTATTTCCAGGACTCGCAACAACTGCGCGGCCTGTCCAACGTGGTCGTGCGCGAGCCCGACTCGCGTTGGCGCCTCGACAACGGCGTGAGCATGGGCATGCGCCTGGCCGAGCTGGTCCGCCTCAACGGCAAGCCGATCCGGTTCAGCGGCCTGGACTGGGATTACGGCGGCGCGATCACCGACTGGAACGGCGGCCGTCTCGCCGCGAAGGACGGCGACCCGGTGATCCGGCATGCGCGTCTGGACCGCAATGCGCAGGCATCGACCGCGCAGGATCCCTATCCCTCCGGCGACAGCGAATTCTCCAGCGACGATAACCGCTATCCGCAACAGGGCGAGCTGCTGTCGGTCGGCGAGCTGCGGGTGTCGTTTCCGGGCGAGGACGATCTTTGAAGCTCGCCGCGAACACCGCAGCATGACCGGCACCGTCCCGCGCATCGTCCTCGACAGCAACGTCTGCCTGGACATGTTCGCCTTCAAGGACCCGCTGACCGCCTCGTTGCTCGCTGCGCTGCGCGAGCGCCGCATCGAAGCCGTCACCGACACGGCATGTCGCGAAGAGTGGCAGCGCGTGCTGACCTATCCCAAGCTCGCGCTCACCGACGAAGTCCGCGCCGGGTGTCTGCGCGACTACGACGAGTTGCTGCGTCTGCACGAACACGATGGCGGCGTTCCGGCGCGCGCCCTGCCCCGCTGCGCCGATCCCGACGACCAGAAGTTCCTCGAACTCGCCCTGGCAGCGAACGCGCGCTGGCTGCTCAGCCGCGATCATGCCCTGCTGGTGCTCGGCCGCCGCACTGCGCGCGACGGCTTGTTCGAGGTGCTGACTCCGCGCGCCTGGGCCGCATTGCAGGCCCTGCACGCAGCTGCGCCGGAGGGCTGAACGGCGCCACCGATCGTCTGCGCAGGCCATGCGATACTCGGGCCATGCAAGGCGTCCCCGCCCAGTTCGTCCACGCCCACGATGCCGCCGAATTCCGGCAGCCTTCGCATCGCGCCGGCGTCGAGCTGTACCGCGCGCACATCGTCCGCCACGCCTTCGAGCCGCACACCCACGAGGCTTTCGGCCTGGGCGCGATCGAATCGGGCGTCGAGCGTTTCCGTTATCGCGGCAGCGATCACCTCGCGCCGCCGGATTCGCTGGTGCTGATGAATCCCGACGTGCTGCATACCGGCCGCGCCGAGACCGAAGGCGGCTGGCGCTATCGCATGGTCTATGTCGATCCCGACGTGGCCGAGAAGATCACCGGCGAGGCCGGCTGGTGGTTCGAGGACGCGGTGCGCCACGACCCCGAACGCGCCCGCCGCATCACCGCGCGCTTGGATGCCCTGTGGAACACGCGCGAGCCGCTGGCCTTCGACAGCCAGCTGTTCGCCCTGCTGATGGAATTCCGCGATCACGCGCGCATGCCGCGGCGCCTGCGCGATGAGGCTGCGTCGCGGTTCGCGCCGGTCGTCGACTACCTGCGCGCGCACCTGGCCGAGCGCGTCACCCTGGAGGAATTGGCCGCGGTCGCCGGCCTCAGCCCGTTCCACTTCCTGCGCCGCTTCCGCGCCCAGTACCACGTCACCCCGCAGCAAATGCTGATGGCACTGCGCCTGTACGAGGCCAAGCGCTTGCTGGCCGACGGCGCTGCGCTCGCGCGCATCGCCGCCGACACCGGGTTGACCGACCAGGCCCATCTGACCCGGGCCTTCTCGCGCCGCTACGGCATCACCCCGGCGCGCTACCAGAAGCAAGTCCGCCGCTGAGCGCGGCCGCGCCGAAAGCAATCTGGTACAAGACCGCGCCGCCGGGTTCGCCCAAGCTGGACGCATGTGGCTAGGAACCCTCTATGCGCTCGCGGCCGGCCTGATCTGGGGCCTGGTCTTCGTCGGCCCGCTGTTGCTGCCGGAATACCCGGCCGCCTTGCAGTCGGTCGGGCGCTACCTCGCCTTCGGCCTGATCGCCTTGCCCCTCGCCTGGTTCGACCGCACCGCCTTGCGCCAGCTGACCCGCGCCGACTGGATCGAAGCGCTGAAGCTGTCGGCGATCGGCAACCTGCTCTATTACCTGTGCCTGGCCAGCGCCATCCAGCGCGCCGGCGGCCCCTTGCCGACCATGATCATCGGCACCTTGCCGGTGGTGATCGCGGTCTGCGCGAACCTGCGCAACGCCCGCCGCGACGGCCGCCTGCCATGGCTGCGCCTGCTGCCGTCATTGGCGCTGATCGCGGCCGGGATCGCCTGCGTCAACCAAGTCGAATTGCAGGCCCTGCGCGCGGACGCCAACGCCGACGTGCGCCGCTACGCCATCGGTGCCGTGCTCGCGATCGGCGCAGTCGCGTGCTGGACCTGGTACCCCCTGCGCAATGCCGACTGGCTGCGCGATCACCCCGGCCGCAGCCCGCGCACCTGGGCGACTGCGCAAGGCTTGGCGGTCCTGCCGCTGGCTTTGCTCGGCTATATCGCGCTATGGACCTTCATGAGCGCGACCGGCCGCGAGTTCCCGATGCCGTTCGGCCCGCGCCCGGGCTTCTTCATCGGATTGATGGTGGCGATCGGTCTGTTCGCCTCCTGGGTCGGCACCTTGTGCTGGAACGAAGCCAGCCAGCGCCTGCCGACCGCCCTGGCCGGCCAGCTGATCGTATTCGAGACCATCGCCGCCCTCAGCTACGCCTTCATCCTGCGCGGCCGGATGCCGGAACCTCTGACTTTGATCGGCATCGCCTTGCTGATCGCGGGAGTGATCTGGGCATTACGGGTGAAGCCGGTGCCGGTGGCAAATGTGGAGAGTTGTTCGGCGCATTGAGGGATGGTCGCGTCAGCGGACGGGCGCTCTGCTCCTGCTCGACCGAACTCAGCGCTGCGAATCCCTCCCCTGTAAGAGCGGCGTGAGCCGCGACCGCAACCCATCAATCTCGCGCCGATGGTGGCCGCAGGCCGTCAGGGGTAGGAGCGGCGCGAGCCGCGACCGCGTTGTTGCGTTGTTGCGGCGTTTCTCCCAAGTAAGACCAAGATCTAGATCAAACGCCAAAAGCTTCCGCCACTAAAGCGGCGGGTTACTTTCTTTTGTCATAAGCAACAAAAGAAAGGTAACCAAAGAAAAATGCTTTTCTTTTGAATCACCAGCCCGCACGAGCGATGCATACGCAGGGACTTTTCATACGGGACATCCATGTCCCGATGAAAAACGGCCTGCATCCATGCAGGCCGCCCTCCGGGTCTTCCATTGCCTTCGCTAGTGCGAGGCGACGCACAGCGACAGCGACAGCGACAGCGACAGCGACAGCGACAGCGACAGCAGAATCTATGTTGCCGTTGCCGTGAACAGCTTGGCGCAGTACCGAACTCGCGAGAACGCCTGGAGACCCGGAGGGCGCCGCACAGGACGTGCGGCGTTTTCCGATAAGACAGGGACGTCTTATCGGAAAATCCCGGCGCGGGCATCGCACTCGTGGCCTGTGCCCTTGCAAGGAGAGCCCTTTTCTTTGGTTACCTTTGACCGAAGGGAATCCAGACGGACTTTTGGGCTTAGCAAAAGAAAGTAACCCGGCCGCGTCAGCGGACGGAAGCTTTGCAATTGATGTTGCTTCACCGCCCTACGGAAATAACGCAGCAACCGCCAGGTAGGCGGTCGCGACTTACGTCGCTCCTACAAGGGAAGCTCCGCCCTCGCTGAATCACAGGCCTGCACGAGCGGTGCGCGCGCTGGGTCTACAGACGGGACATCCCTGTCCCGATGGAAAACGGCGCGCATGCCCCCGTGCGCCTCCCTCCGGGTCTTATGTCGCCTTCGCTAGTCTGAAGCGACGCACAGCAATAACAGCAACACAATCATCTATCGGTCGCCTCTGTCGCCGGCGCCGGCGCCGGTCACCGAACCGGCGCGGTCGCGGCTTGTGACCGAGGGAAATCCAGTAGGACGCCGCTCCTACCCTGAGAGCGGGCCGCCACCCACTGCGGCGTTATGCCGCATCCACCCCGACAACCGCCTGACTACGCTTGCCGGCTCTCACCCGAGCCCCCGCCATGCGCGCCGTCACATTTCGCCCTTCCCTGCTCGCGCTGGCGACGATATTCACCCTCGCCTCCCACAGTTACTCGGCCCATGCGCAGTCGACTGAGGTGCAGGCCGTCAGCGATCCGGCCCCGGCCGATCATTGGTCGTCCGCCAAGACCCTCGACTCGGTCCGTGTATTCGGCCTGAGGGGGCAACCGCTCGCCGTCGACGGCATCGAGCGGGCGCGCGAGCGTCTCGACGAACGCGCGGGGGCGACCGGGCTGGTCGACGGCGAGTCCTACCGCGGCGGACGCGTCAGCACCCTGACCGATGCGCTCGGTTACGCCGCCGGTGTGTTCGTGCAGCCGCGCTTCGGCGCCGAGGAAGCGCGCTTGTCGATCCGCGGCTCCGGCCTGCAGCGCACCTTCCACGGGCGCGGCCTGGAGCTGCTGCAGGACGGCAGCCCGCTCAACCTCGCCGACGGCGGTTTCGATTTCCAGGCGGTCGAACCGCTGTCGTCGCGCTACATCGAGGTGTATCGCGGCGCCAATGCGCTGGAATTCGGCGCCGCCGCCCTCGGCGGTGCGATCAACTTCGTCTCGCCCACCGGTTACGACGCTGCACCGATCAGTCTGCGTGTCGAAGCCGGCGACTTCGGCTATCGCCGCGGTCAGGTCGCCCTGGCCGGCGTATCCGGTCGCGGCGACGGTTACCTGAGCCTGAGCGCCCTGCGCCAGGACGGCTTCCGCGATCATGCCGAGCAGGAAAACTACCGTCTGTTCGGCAACGCCGGCTTCCGTTTCAGCGACACCCTCGACGGCCGCGTCTATTTCACCCACGTCGACACGCGCTCTGCCCTGCCAGGCAATCTGACTCTCGCCGAGTCGCAGCGCGACCCGACCCTCGCCGCGCCGGGCAATCTGGTCTTGAACCAACGCCGCGACTATCGTCTCGACCGCATCGCCGCAAAGCTGGCCTGGGCCCCGTCCGACACCGGCACGCTCACCTTGTCGGTCTATTACGCCGACAAATCCTTAGATCATCCGATCTTCCAGGTACTGCGCCAGGAAAGCCGCGACACCGGCGTCGATCTGCGCTGGCGCGGCGAAGCGCAATGGCTCGGTCGCCGCAACGTGCTGATCGCCGGCGCCGCCTTCGCCCAGGGCGACATCGAGGACGATCGTTTCTTCAACATCGCCGGCCACGCTGGCGCGCGCAGCAATCGCTTCGATCAGCGCGCGCGCAACGGCAAGCTGTATGTCGAGAACCAGACTTGGCTCGCGCCGAGCTGGGTGCTGGCAATCGGCGCGCAGGCGCTGCGTTCGGAGCGCCGCTCGCGGGACCGCTTCATCACCGCTGGTCGCGACGAGAGTTTCTCCCGCGACTATTCCGGCCTCAGCCCCAAACTCGGCCTGCGCTATTTGCTCGACGCGCATACCCAGCTCTATGCCAACGTCAGCCGCAGCCTGGAGCCGCCGAGTTTCGGCGAGCTCAGCGGCGGCCCCGGCGTGACCCAGGTCGATCGTCAACGCGCGACCAGCGGCGAAATCGGCCTGCGCCTGGATCGCGACAAGCTGTCGCTCGATGTCGCCCTGTACCGCGCCCGCATCGACGGCGAGCTGCTCTCGCTCAGCGACGGCAACGGCAATCCGCTCGGCACCGTCAATGCCGACCGCACCGTCCACCAAGGCATCGAACTCGGACTGGGCTGGCATCCGGCCGAGGACTGGACCTTGTCGGCCAACTATCTCTACAACGACTTCCGCTTCGACCGCGACCGCGTCTACGGCGATAACGACCTGGCCGGGGTGCCGCCGCAGCAACTGCGCGCCGAACTGCGCTGGTCGCCGGGCGAGTACTTCTATCTCGCCCCGAACCTCGAATGGACGCCGCAGGACTACTACATCGACCACGCCAACAGCTTCAAGGCCCCGGGCTACACCATCGCCGGGCTGCGCATCGGCGGAAAGCTCGCCAAGGACTGGTCCTGGTTCGCCGACGCCCGCAACCTCGGCGACCGCAAGTGGATCGCCAGCAGCAACGTGATCGCCGACGCGCGCGGCCAGGACGGTCGCAACTTCCTGCCCGGCGACGGCCGCTCGGTGTACTTGGGCCTGGAGTGGCGGTCGCGGTGAAGCGGCCGCCCTCCCCGATCAGATCTCGAACCGATACGACAGCTTGACCAGCAGTTGCTCGCTGTCGCGCAGGTCGAAGGCATCGCGGAATTCGCGGCCGACTCCGCGGTCCATGCGCCCTTCCTCGAACATCTCGCCGCCGCGCACGTAGGCGATGTAGAGATAGGACAGCGGCGCCAGTTCGTAGCGGTAGCGGATCTGGAAGCCCAGGTTGCGCACGCGGAAATCCGGGATCGCTTCATCCACCGCGAGCGGACGACCGCCGGCGTCGACCCGATAGGCCTGCTTCAGGCGCGCGTCCAGGCCGATGGTCTCCAGGCGCACGCGCAGTTCCTGTTTGTCGTCGATGAACCACTGCAGGCCCGCATCCAGCACCAGACTGTCGGCGCGGAAGGCGCCGAGGCGGTTGCCGCCGCGCCACAGCAGCCAGTCCGGCGCGTGGGTGTATTCGACGCCGGCGAACAGGATCAGGCGGTCGCTGAATTGGTAGTTCGGCTCCAGGTACAACCGCGTCTCGCCCTCGTCGATGCCGCCCAGGCCGTCGGCGCTGTAGCCGGCCTCGATGGCCAGCGACCACGGGCTGCCGTTCTGGCGCGGAAGCAGGCGTTCGTAGTTGACGAACAAGCGCGACGGCACCCGCAGCACGCCGTTGCCGCGGGTGATGAGGTCGTCGTGGCCCGCGGTCCACAGCGCGACTTCGGCGAACTCGTTGCCGCCGTCGCGCAGTTCGCCGCGGCGGGTGATCGCGAACGCGTCGGCGATATGCACGCCGTCGTCGCTGTAGCGGCGCGAAGCGGCGTAGTGCCAATCGTGCGAGGCGTAGGCCGAATCGGCCGGCAGGTCGGTAACGCGGCGGCCCAGGTCGTAACGCAGGTAGTTGAAGTTGTTGCGCTCCAGATAACCGAAGTCGTTGAGCTGCAGATCCTTGCCCAGGTGCAGGCCGTACAGCTGTTGGCGCCAGCCGCCGCCCATGTCGTAGTCGATCCGGATCTGGCCACCGCTGTCGCGCAGGGTACGACCGCTCTGCTCGACGTCCGAGGCCACCAGCGTGCCGCGGATCGCCCACTGCGGGTTCGGCGTCCAGCGCTGGTCGAACTCGTAGACGTCGGCCTGGCGATCCAGGAACGGACGATCCACGCGCGTGACCATCGCGCCGAGGCCGAAACCGGCGAAGTCGCGGGTCGCGCGCACGGCGTAGAAATCGCGGCCGACCTCGTCGCCTTCGTTGGCGGCGAACAGGCCGTAGTTGTAGCCGCCCGCGCTGCCGTTGAGCTTGAGCGCGGCGATGACGTCGCCCGACCCCAGGCCGTCGTCGGTCTTGCCGCCGACCCGGCGCGTATAGATCAACCGGCTGTTGGTGTTGTAGGACCCGAACGGCACGTCGAAGAAGCCCTGGTTCTCGGTGAAGAAGGGGCGCTTGTCGCTGAAGAAGGTTTCGGTGGCGCTGAAGTTCACGGTCAGCTCGTCGCTCTCGACCTGGCCGAAGTCCGGGTTGATGGTGGCGCTGAGCTGGAACTTGCCGCTGGGCTTCCAGAACAGGTCGGCGCCGGCGTCGAAGTCGCTGTCGTGGCCGACCGCGTCGCCCACGCCGACTACGTACGGCGTGATCGCCAACAGCGACTGGCTGTAGGCCGGCACTTCGACGCGGTTGAACGCGGACAGGAAGCGCGCCTCGGTGTAGTGCACCGCCGGCCACGAGGTGCGCTCGCCGGTCGAGGCGATCACCCGGTCGAGTTCGATGCCGAGGGTGCGGGTGCCGTCGGCGACATCGCGCATCGGCGCGATATGCCAGGGAATCAGCATCTCCGCCGACCAACCGCCGTCGTCCTCGCTGGTCGCGTGGCGCCAGTCGCCGTCCCAGTCGTCGTTGAACTGGTTCTCGCTGGTAATCGTGGTGTCGACGATGCTGTTGGCCAGGGTCACGGTGAAGTTGTAGCCGGCACGGCCGTC
The DNA here is from genome assembly GCF_001442535.1 of Lysobacter antibioticus. Classification (NCBI taxonomy): domain Bacteria; kingdom Pseudomonadati; phylum Pseudomonadota; class Gammaproteobacteria; order Lysobacterales; family Lysobacteraceae; genus Lysobacter; species Lysobacter antibioticus. The sequence goes on from NZ_CP013141.1 coordinate 687,176, forward strand.
GCCGTCGAAATCGACGTAGAGGTTGACCCGGTCGACGGTGGCGTTGCCGTCGCGCTGGGTGTGCTGGCGCAGGCGCGGCACCCCGGCCGGTTGGTGATTGCGGAAGGCCACGGCGAGCCCGTCCGGGGTCGCCAGCAACCAGGCCTCGGTCGGCTGCGAGGCGGCCGCGCGCGATAGCGGCTGGGTCAGGCGGAAGTCGTCGATGCGCTGGGCGCCGCGCCATTCCTCCGGGTCGATGCGGCCGTCGATCTCCAGCCCGTAGGCGCAGGGGGAGGCGATCGCGGCCGAGGCCGCGAACAGAGAGGTGAACAGATTCGTGCGCATACAGCAGCCCCGGTGATGCGGATTGTCCGCATCGCGAGCGCCTGCCCCGGCCCTCGTCGATGACGGATCGCGACGAACGGCGTCGCGATGCCGCGCAGACTAGCGGCGCGGCGGCTTTTCACCGCATGGCGTAAGTCATGGCAACCCTTGGCCGCCGATGCGCATCCTTGAGTTCAGTGGCCGATCCGGCAGGGCTGAATGCGCCCCCAGTTGCGCCGCGATGCGCCCGACTCAGGGCGCGGTGGCGTCGTGGGTGACGAAGGCCGATTCGCCGGCAGGCAGTTGCATCCACTCCGGATGGGCCAGGGCCCGGGCGATGTCGGACTGGCCGGACAGCCAGTGCTCGCGCATCGCCACGCGGCCGAACTGGTAGTCCTTGAAGTGGCCGATGCGGGCGCGATCGCGATAGATCAGGTGGATCACGCTGTAGCGGCGGTCGCAGGCCAGCTCGGCGGCGTGCTGGGCCCAGGGGTTGGTCGCGCGCACGTCCTCGGGGATTTCCTCGAGCAGCTCACGCAGCAGACGCCGATAATGCTGGAACACGCGCTGAGTGTCGGTGATCAGGCGGGTGCGGCTGGAGTATTGGATTTCCTTCTGCCGCTCGGCGACGTCGAGCAGGGTCTGCGGCAGGTCGCCGCGCGCGTTCCACAGGTCGACCTGGAACACCAGGGTGTCGCTGCGCGGCGACGAGGTCAGCACGTGCGACAGCGGCGTGTTCGAGACCAGGCCGCCGTCCCAGTAGTACTCGCCGTCGATCTCGATGGCCGGAAACGCCGGCGGCAGCGCGCCCGAGGCGAGGATGTGGCGCGCGTCCAGGCGCATGCGGGTGTTGTCGAAATATTCCAGATTGCCGGTGCGCACGTTGACCGCACCGACCGAGACCCGGATGCCGCCGTCGTTCAAGCGGTCGAAATCGACCATGCGTTCGAGCGTGGCGATCATCGGCGAGGTGTCGTACCAGCTCGCCGCGGCCGGCCCGGGCGCAGCGAATGGGTCTTGCCCGAACCAGGCGCGCGGGCGGTAGAAACCGTGCTGGCCCTCGACGATGGCGCGCCAGGCCTCCCAGGTGTCGAGCCAGGCGCGGGTGTCGGCATCGAGGTCGGTGAACCGCGCTTCCTGGCCGAAGGTGGTCGAGGGCAACAGGGTCGGCTGCGAGATCGTCGCCCAGAACTCGCGCAGCGCATCCATGCGTTTGCCCGGCGGATTGCCGGCGATGATCGCGGTGTTGAAGGCGCCGATCGAAATGCCGGCGATCCAGTTCGGCGCGATGCCGGCTTCGTACAAGCCTTGGTAGACGCCGGCCTGATAGGCGCCGAGCGCGCCGCCGCCCTGCAGGACCAGGGCGATGTTCTCGGGCAGCACCGAGGTTTCGGCACGGATGCGCTCGCCCGCGGCCTTGGCCGCACGCGAGGCGGCTTGCTTGCTGGCCGCGCGCCTGGGCGGCGGCTTGGGTGCCTGTTTGAGTTCCGGCGGGTTCGCCCGCGGCTTGGGTTTGGCCGGGGTGACCGGCTTCGGCACGCGCTTGGCCGTCGCGCGTGCGGCCGGTGCCCGCGCGACGGCGGCGCTGCCGCGCTTGAAGGCTTGCTTGTGCGGCTCCTTGCGGGCCGGGGCTTTCGTCGGCGGGTCTTTCTTTGCCGGTATCGCCGGCTTGGGGTCGCGCTTGGCCGGGGTCCGCGGCGCGGGTTCGCGCTGCGGCGGTTCGGCGGCTGCGCGTGGAGCACGGGAAACGGTGCGGGCGGTGGAGCGCTTGCTGCTGGGCATTGCGATTGCCTCTTCGGAAACGTCGCGGCGGTCAGGCCCCATGGTGCTTCGCGTTCGTCGCCTGTTTCGTGAAGACGGCTTGGATGGCGAAGCGGCAACAACAACAAGTCCCCCGCCCTGCCCTCAAAAGGGGAACGCAGTCTCCCCGCCGTCATCCCCGCGACGGCGGGGATCCAGAGACTTCAGCGACATGCCTCGCTATGGCTTCATGCTTCGCTACGGCCTCATGCCTCGCTACGGCCCCAGGCTTCCCGCCTTCGCGGGAACGACGGTAGGGATGGCGCCCGGCTTACTGCATATACCAACCATGGCTGACCACGAAGCTCTGCCCGGTCAGGGCCGCGCTCGGGAACTCGGCGAGGAAGCGCACGGTCTGGGCGACGTCCTCGACGGTGGTGAACACGCCGTCGACGGTGTTGCCGAGCATGACTTTCTTGATCACCTCGTCCTCGCTGATGCCGAGCTCCTTGGCCTGCTCGGGGATCTGCTTGTCGACCAGCGGGGTGCGCACGAAGCCCGGGCAGACCACGTGGCTGCGCACACCGTGCTTGGCGCCTTCCTTCGCCAGCACCCGCGACAGGCCCAGCAGGCCGTGCTTGGCGGTGACGTAGGCCGACTTCAGCGGCGAGGCCTCGTGCGAATGCACCGACCCCATGTAGATCACGGTGCCGCCTTTGTTGTCCTTGTACATATGCGGCAGCGCCGCCTTGGTGGTCAGGAAAGCGCCGTCGAGATGAATCGCGAGCATCTTCTTCCAATCGGCGAAGGCGTAGTTTTCGATCGGATTGACGATCTGGATGCCGGCGTTCGACACCAGGATATCGATGCCGCCGAGCTCGGCGACCACGCGTTCGATGCCGGCGTTGACCGCGGCCTCGTCGGTGACGTCCATGGCCACGCCGATCGCGCGCCCGCCGTTGCCGGCGATCTCGTCGGCGACGGCCTGGGCCCCGGCCTGGTTGAGATCGGCGATCGCGATCGCGGCGCCGGCGCGGGCCAGCTCGTGGGCGATTTCCTTGCCGATGCCGCTGGCGGCCCCGGTGACGACGGCGACCTTGCCTTGGATCGAACTCATGGCGACTCCTGGATACGGTGCGAAGGGAAGAAAGCGTTGCGCCGCGCGATGCGCGAACCGGCGACCATTGTCGTCGCCGCAGGTTATCGCGGCGTGGCGGCCGGCGCACCGCAGTGTCCCGTCCAGGCGGTGAAGCGGCTATCGGACCTTCGTACCCGGCTAGGGGGCTTTGCGGGATCGGGCGGGAACGAACGAGGCGAGCAATCGACCGGCCGTTGGCCGCAGCGGCGGCGCGGCGTTGGAGGCCGGCCTATCGTGCGCCCCTGGATTTCAGGGTGGTCGCGTCGCGCGCCGAAGTCGCGCGGTCGCGGCTTGCGCCGCTCCTACAGGGATCGATTCGCGGCGCTGCATCGGTCGAGCAAGTGCAAAGCTTCCTTCCGCTAAAGCGGCCGGGTTACTTTCTTTTGCTGGCCCAAAAGTCCGTCTGGATTCCCTTCGGTCAAAGGTAACCAAAGAAAAGGGCTTTCCTTGCAAGGGCACAGGCCACGAGTGCGATGCGCGCGCCGGGATTTTCCGATAAGACGTCCCTGTTTTATCGGGTCATTTCAATGAAAGCTGGCCGCACGTCCTGTGCGGCGCCCTCCGGGTCTACGGTCGCATCGCAAGTTCGGTATTGCGCCAAGCTCATCACGGCAAGGGCAAGGGCAAGGGCAAGGGCAGCATAGATTCTGCTGTCGCTTTTGCTGTGCGTCGCCTCGCACTAGCGAAGGCCATCGAAGACCCGGAGGGCGGCCCGCATGGATGCGGGCCGTTTTTCATCGGGACAGGGATGTCCCGTATGAAAAATCCCTGCGAATGCATCGAACGTGCGGGCCTGTGATTCAAAGAAAAGCAACTTCTTTGGTTACCTTTGACCGAAGGGAATCCAGACGGACTTTTGTTGCTTATGACAAAAGAAAGTAACCCGCCGCTTTAGTGGCGGAAGCTTTTGGCGTTTGATCCTGATCCTGATCTTGCTTGGCGAAACGCAGCAAACCCGTCACAGCGCGGTCGCGGCTCGCGCCGCTCCTACCCCGCGATAGCACGCCGCTTCGATGGACGGCATCGGCGCTGTGGCTTCTGCGCGTCCCGCGGTCGCGGCTTATGACCGAAGGAAATCCAGTAGGACGCCGCTCCTACAGGGGCAAGATCCCAGCGTTACGCCGCCTTAGGACTGCATGGCGGGCTACCGAGGACCACCTCGACGCCCGCGGCGCGATCCATCGGCCCGGAGCTGCGCCGGGCCGGAAACGCCTCAATCCTTCTTCTTGCCCTTCTTTTTGTCTTTCTTCTTTTTCTTGTCTTTCTTCTTGTCCTTGTCCTTCTTCGCCTTCTTGTCCTTCTTCGGCTGCAGCATCGTCCCGGTGCAGTTCGCCGAGCCGCAGCGGCACTCCCAGATCTTCTTGAGTTCCTTGGTGTGCTTCTCGGCCAGGGTGATGCCGTAGTTGTAGGACAGCTCCTCGCCCGCGGCGATGTCGCGGACCGCCTCGATGAAGACGCGGTCGCGACGGCGGTCGTCGCCGTCGTCCTCTTCCAGCACCGCTTCGCAGTTCGGCGAGCAGCTGTGGTTGATCCAGCGCGCCGTATTGCCTTCGTGGTTGGCGTCGATCACGTACTCGTCGTTGAGCGTGAACAGGAAGGTATGGCCGGAGTCGGCGTCGCCGGTCTCGCCCGCATCGACCTCTTCGTGGGTGCGGCGGCTGCCCTTGTATTCGACGACCCGCTCGCCCTTGGCGATCGGGGCAATGGCGAACACACCATTGCCGTGAATGGCGGAACGACGGGCGGCGATCTTGCGCGGCATAGCGAATCCCAAAATGACGAACCGGCATTCTGACGTGCTTGAACGGCCTTCGCTATCCAGGCCCCTCCGCATCGCCGACGGTCTGTGCGCATCGGCCCCTACCCGGTCCCGACTCCCGGCCGCAGCCACGCGGCCGGGGCCGCCCCTGCGATACGCCTGAATCGCGCAAAACCCCCGGCTTGGCCGCGCCCGGAGAAAAACGTACAATTTCGGTACGAATTACCCCCGAGCGGCCCCGCCGATGCTCCGCGTCACCAAACTCACCGACTACGCCACGGTCGTCCTGACCGTCCTGGCGGCCCAGTCCGACCGCGTCCTGAGCGCGTCGGAGCTGGCCGAGCGGGCGGGTCTGGAGGCGCCGACGGTCAGCAAGTTGCTCAAGCCGCTGGCCCAGGCCGGCCTGGTCGAGGGGTTCCGCGGCGCCAACGGCGGCTATCGTCTGGCCCGCCCCGCCGACGAAATCGGTCTGATCGAGATCGTCGAGGCAATGGAAGGCCCGCTCGGCATGACCGAATGCAGCGTCCACGAAGGCAATTGCGGCCTCGAACACCAGTGCGGCGTGCGCGCCAACTGGCGCCGCATCAACGACGTGGTCATCGAGGCCCTGAGCAACGTCACCCTCGCCCAGATGCTCGCCCCCACTCCTTCCTTTTCACCCGAACCAGCCGGCCGGCGCATCGATCTGCGCCTGGCCGGCGCTTAGACAGTAGGCAGCCGCCATGGCCACCGACATCATCAAGACGCCCGCCCCCTCGGGCGACACCGCTAATCGTCCGCTGCAGAACGAGGCGATCCACGAGCAGCTCGGGCGTCGCTACGAGGCCGGTTTCATCACCGACATCGAATCTGACAGCCTGCCTCCGGGCCTCGACGAGGACACCATCCGTGCCCTCTCGGCCAAGAAGGAAGAGCCCGAGTGGATGACCGAGTGGCGCCTGCAAGCCTATCGCCATTGGCTGACTATGCCGATGCCGCATTGGGCCAAGCTCAACATCGCCGCGATCGACTTCCAGGCGCTCAGCTACTACAGCGCGCCGAAGGCCAAGTACAAGTCGCTCGACGAAGTGCCCGAAGAGCTCATCGCCACCTACGACAAGCTCGGCGTGCCGCTACACGAACGCGCGCGGCTGGCCGGCGTGGCGGTCGACGCGGTGTTCGACTCGGTCTCGGTCGGCACCACTTTCCGCAAGGAACTGGCCGAGAAGGGCGTGATCTTCTGCTCGATGTCGGAAGCGATCCGCGAGCAGCCCGAGTTGGTGAAGAAGTACCTCGGCAGCGTCGTGCCGACCGGCGACAACTTCTTCGCCGCGCTCAATTCGGCGGTGTTCTCCGACGGCAGCTTCGTCTTCATCCCCAAGGGCGTGCGTTGCCCGATGGAGCTGAGCACCTATTTCCGCATCAACGCCGGCCACACCGGCCAGTTCGAGCGCACCCTGATCATCTGCGAGGACAAGGCCTACGTCTCGTACCTGGAAGGTTGCACCGCGCCGATGCGCGACGAGAACCAGCTGCATGCGGCGGTGGTCGAGCTGGTCGCGCTGGAAGACGCCGAGATCAAGTACTCGACGGTGCAGAACTGGTACCCCGGCGACGAGAACGGGGTCGGCGGCATCTACAACTTCGTGACCAAGCGCGGCGAATGCCGCGGCGCGCGCAGCAAGATCAGCTGGACCCAGGTCGAGACCGGTTCGGCGATCACCTGGAAGTACCCCAGCTGCGTGCTGCTCGGCGACGATTCCAGCGGCGAGTTCTATTCGGTCGCGCTGACCCATCACCGCCAGCAGGCCGACACCGGCACCAAGATGATCCACATCGGCAAGCGCACCAAGTCGAAGATCATCAGCAAGGGCATCAGCGCCGGCCGCGGCCAGAACACCTACCGCGGCCTGGTCAAGATCGAGAAGAACGCCGCCGGCGCGCGCAACCACACCCAGTGCGACAGCCTGTTGATCGGCAAGAAGTGCGGCGCCCATACCTTCCCCTACATCGAGGTCAAGCACCCCGATGCGACCGTCGAGCACGAGGCGACCACCTCGAAGATCAGCGACGACCAGCTGTTCTATTGCCGTTCGCGCGGCATCGGCGAGGAAGACGCGGTGTCGATGATCGTCGACGGCTTCTGCAAGTCGGTGTTCCGCGAGCTGCCGATGGAGTTCGCGGTCGAAGCCAAGAAGCTGCTCGAAGTCTCGCTGGAAGGTTCGGTCGGATGACTATGGATGATGTCACTACCAATGTAGTAGCTAACGTCATTGCTTGGCCCGTCATCATTGCACTTGGATACGGCGCAACAAGATCGTGGCGACTTTTTAAGCTATTCGATGAAACTGAGGCGCAACAAGTAAAAAATAATACTTCTTACAGGACCGCTGCGTCCGCTCGCGCGGTATCTGATGTCGTAATAGGGTGCTCCTCAATTCTCGCCGGCCTTGTTTTTTTATTTGTGGATATCTTCATGAGAATCGTAGATATCCAGCTTGATCTCGCAGCGATGCACCAACGACAAATCGCAATACTGACTGAGCACGTACTAGCTCTTGGCTCCAAAAAGATAGATTTAAAGGAACTTCCCGACCCAGTTAACTTCGCAGATAGTAGCGCTATATATCTGGCATTGATGCTTTTCGCCATCGGCGCTTTTTATGTTTTTTTAGGGCGGCGCCTACTTTCCCATCTCACCCGTGCTACGTTGAAATAAAATGCTGAAAATAAAACAACTCCACGTCTCCGTAGCCGGCAAGGACATCCTCAAGGGCCTCTCGCTCGACCTGCAGCCGGGCCAGGTGCACGCGATCATGGGGCCGAACGGCGCCGGCAAATCGACGCTCGGCAACATCCTGGCCGGCCGCGAGGGCTATGAGGTGACCGAAGGCACGGTCGAATTCGAGGGCCGCAACTTGCTCGAACTGGAGCCGGAAGAACGCGCCGCCGCCGGCGTGTTCCTGGCCTTCCAGTACCCGGTCGAGATCGCCGGCGTCAACAACACCTACTTCCTGCGCGCCGCGCTCAACGCCCAGCGCAAGGCGCGCGGCGAGACCGAGCTCGACTCGATGCAGTTCCTCAAGTTGGTGCGCGAGAAGCTCGCCGTGCTGCACCTGAAGGACGAGTTGCTGCACCGCGGCGTCAACGAAGGCTTCAGCGGCGGCGAGAAGAAGCGCAACGAAATCTTCCAGCTCGCCCTGCTCGAACCCAAGCTGGCGATCCTCGACGAGACCGACTCCGGCCTCGACATCGACGCGCTCAAGGCAGTCGCCGACGGCGTCAACGCACTGCGTTCGCCCGACCGCGCCTTCCTGGTGATCACCCACTACCAGCGCCTGCTCGACTACATCAAGCCCGACGTCGTGCACGTGCTGGCCGACGGCCGCATCGTCGAGAGCGGCGGCCCGGAGCTGGCCCTGGAACTGGAAGCGCACGGTTACGAGTGGCTCAAGGACCGCGTCGCACCGGAGAGCGCGGCGTGACCCCGCCCCGCCGCACCGCCATCGGCTTGCATACGCAGGACCGGGCCTCGGCCCGGACCCCGACACGTTCCGCCGCGCCCGCGCGAGGACACTGACATGAGTCTGCTACTCGAAGGATTCGCCGCTTCGTTCGAGCAATTGTCGGCACGCGAAGCCGCCGGGCTCGGCCCGACCCGCCGCGCCGCGCTCGACGCGGTGCTGCGCGACGGCCTGCCCGGCCCGCGCAACGAAGCCTGGAAGTACACGCCGCTGCGCGCGCTCGACCGGCGCGCGTTCGCCGCCGCCGATCTCGCCCCGGGCGGCTTCGACGCCTCGGCCATCGCCGGCATCCCGACCCCGCGCATCGTCTTCCACAACGGCCGCTACGACGCCGTGCACAGCGATCTCAGCGGCCTGCCGCAGGGCGTTTCGCTGCAGCCGCTGTCGCAGGTTCTGGCGATCGACGACGCCCGCGAAACCAATTTCCTCGCCCGCCGCTTCGATCGCAGCGACGAGATCTTCGCCCGCCTCAACGCGGCCCTGGCCGACGAAGGCGCGGTGCTGCGCGTCGACGCCGGTGTGCAGGTCGAAAGCGCGATCCATTTCGTCTTCGTCGGCAGCCCGGTCGCCGGCGACCGCGCCTGGCATCTGCGCCACCTGGTCGAGTTGCGCGAAGGCGCGTCGCTGACCCTGGTCGAGCACCAGCTCGCGGCCGACAGCCACACCCACCTGTCCAACAGCCTGACCCACGTGCACCTGGCGCCGAACGCATCGCTGTCGCATGCGCGCGTGCAAGACGAGGCGACCGGCGCGACCGTGGTCGCACGCACCGACGCGGTGCTCGCGCGCGCCGCGCAGTACCGCCGCATCGATCTCGAACTCGGCGCGGCGCTGTCGCGTCACGAACTCAACGCCGCCCTGCATGGCGAAGCCGCGCAGGTGCACGCCAACGGCGTGCTGCTCGCGACCGGCCGTCGCCATCTCGACACGCGTCTGGGCATCGATCACGTCGGCCGCGACAGCCAGTGCCAGCTGACCTGGCGCGGGCTCGGCGCCGGCCGTTCGCGCACCGCCTTCCACGGCGGCATCCTGATCCGCGAAGGCGCCGACGGCAGCAACGCCGCGCTGTCGAACAAGAACCTGCTGCTCAACGAAGGCGCCGAGATCGACACCCAACCGGTGCTCGAGATCCACGCCGACGAAGTCCAGGCCGCCCACGGCGCCACCGTCGGCCAACTCGACCCCCAGGCGATGTTCTATCTGCGTTCGCGCGGTTTGCCGGCCGAACAGGCGCGTTCGCTGCTGACCGCCGCGTTCTGTCGCGAGACCTTGTCGGTGATCGAGGACGACGACGTGCGCGCGATCCTGGAAGTGCGCGTGAATCTCGCCCTGGAGCGTTTGCAGATCGTTTGAAGCTGGAAACCAGTTGAGGAGGAACGGGTAACGAGTTCAGCGTGCTTTTACTCGTTTCTCGCTCCTCTCCACTCGTTCCTCGTTCCTCGTTCCTCTCCACTCGCTGCTGGCTCCACCGGACCTGCCCGATGACCGTCGCCCAACCCACCGCCGCTCCCGACTGGACCGCCGTCCGCGCCGACTTCCCGGTGCTGACCCGCGAGGTCCATGGCAAGCCGTTGATCTATTTCGACTCGGCCAACACCGGCCAGAAGCCGGCCGCGGTGATCGAGGCAGTCGACGATTTCTATCGCAACCATAACGCCAACGTCAGCCGCGCCGTGCACGCGCTCGGCAGCGAAGCCACCGAGGCCTACGAAGGCGCACGCGCCAAGCTCGCGCGCTTCCTCAACGTGCGCGTCGACGAACTGGTGCTGTGCAGCGGCACGACCTTCGCGATCAATCTGGTCGCCTATTCCTGGGCGCTGCCGCGGCTGCGCGCCGGCGATGCGATCGTGCTCACGCGCATGGAGCACCACGCCAATATCGTGCCCTGGCAGTTGGTCGCCCAGCGCACCGGCGCGACCATCAAGGTCGCCGAGATCGACGCGCGCGGCCAGCTCGACCTGAACCAGCTGTACTCGTTGCTGACGCCGGAAGTGAAGCTGCTCGCACTGACCCACGTCTCCAACGTGCTCGGCACCGTCAACCCGGTGCGGGAGATCTGCCGCGAGGCGCGCAAGCGCGGCATCGCCACACTCGTCGACGGCTCGCAGGCGGCGCCGCACCGGCCGCTCGACATCGCCGCGATCGGCTGCGATTTCTATGCGGTCACCGGCCACAAGATGAGCGGCCCGACCGGCACCGGCGCGCTGTGGGCGCGACGCGAGCACCTCGATGCGATGCCGCCCTTCATCGGCGGCGGCGAGATGATCAAGGAAGTGCGTTTCGAAGGCACCGTGTTCGCCGACGGCCCGCGCAAGTTCGAGGCCGGCACGCCGAACATCGCCGGCTTCGTCGGCCTTGGCGCGGCGGTCGATTACCTGTCGGCGCTCGGCATGGCACACATCGACGCGCGCGAGCAGGCCTTGCTGGCCTACGCCAACGAAGCCTTGTCGCAGGTGCCCGGCCTGCGCATCTTCGGTCAGGCGCAGGAGAAAGCCGCGGTGATCAGCTTCCTGGTCGAAGGCGCGCACGCGCACGACCTGGCGACCCTGCTCGACCTGGAAGGCGTGGCGATCCGTTCCGGCCACCACTGCGCGCACCCGCTCATGCAACACTTCGGCGTGCCGGCGACCTGCCGCGCCTCGCTCGCGTTCTACAACACCCACGACGAGATCGACGCGTTCGTGGCCGCCCTGAACAAAGTCCGCAAATTGCTCGCATGACCCAAGACTCCCTGAGCTTCCGCGCCGCCACCCTGGCCGACACCGATGCCCTCGTCGACCTGGTCGAGTCGGCGTATCGCGGCGATTCCAGCCGCGCCGGCTGGACCACCGAAGCCGACTTCCTCGACGGCCGCCGCACCGGCGCCGACGACATCAAGGCCTGCCTCGACCGTCCGCAGAGCGTGATCCTGATCGTCGAGCGCAACGGCGCCGACGCCGCGCCCGAACTGCTCGCCTGCGCGCATGTCGCGGCCGAGGACGGCGCGGGTTATTTCGGCATGTTCTCGGTCAAGCCGACCTTGCAGGGCGGCGGCATCGGTAAGCGCGTGATCGACGAAGCCGAGCGCATCGCCCGCGAAGACTGGAAGCTGCCGGCCATGCGCATGACCGTGATCGACATCCGCGACGAACTGATCGCCTTCTACGAACGCCGCGGCTACGTCCGCACCGGTCACTACAAGCCCTTCCCCTACGGCGACGAGCGTTTCGGCCTGCCCAAGCGCGACGATCTGCGCTTCGAAGTGCTCGAAAAGACGTTTTAATGTCCGAGGGCTGATTGATGTCCGGGGGCTGAGGCCAGGGTCGAGACGTCGGGATTGCTACGCCGGGGCCTTGTCGCCCTCGCTTCCACTTCGCCCGCTTTACGATCCGGCCCGCATCCCTCGGCCGGTCGCATTCATCGGCAGGGCCAGGAAAGCGCGCCGTGCACACCGGCCCTGCCCGCTTCTACAATGCCTCGCAACGCACTGCCAGCTCTTCAGGAAAGCACGCCATGGGCGACTGGGTTTTCGTCTGCGCCACCTCGCAATTGCTGCCCGGCGAATCGACCGTCGCCTGGGACGGCGACACCGCGATCTTCGTGTGCAACTACGACGGCGATTTCTACGCCCTCGAAGACCGTTGCTCGCACGAGGACTTCGAGCTGTCCGCGGGCGCCTTCGACGGCGAAGAAGCCACGGTCGAATGCGTCCTGCACGGCGCCCGCTTCGACGTACGCGACGGCCGCCCCTTGTGCGCGCCGGCCTACGAACCGGTGGTGAAGTTCCCGGTCAAGGTCGAAGACGGCGGGGTCTGGACCCGCGACGACCGCGAGTAAGCGCCGCCTCGTTTCGATCGTTGTCGTCGGCTGTTGCTGTTCCCCGTGGAAGTTGTCCCCCCTCTTTGAAAAGGGGGGCTGGGAAGATTTGCTTTTCGCTTCTTCCTGATGCGCCGAAGAGCAAATCCCCCGCGCCGAAACCACATCGGGCTTCGTGCCTGCCTGGGGCGCTCGCCCTCTTCGTCAAAGGGGCGACGGTCGAACGCTGCGATGGGCTACGGCGCGAATCCGGTGCTTCACGGTCGCGGCTTGCGCCGCTCCTACCCTTTGAAGCACCGATGCCGAGCGCTCGCATCGCGGCCCCTACGCCCCGCTTCCGCCTGCCAAGTGCCCGTTTGCGCATGCATTTACACCGGAAACGGTTACAAGACCCTCGAATTGTTCACAATTCGTTGCAAATGAGAATCCATCTCATTAAGATCGCGGACTGACGCGGCCCCGCGCCGTTTATCCGCAATCCAGAGATCCCACATGACCACGAAGTTCGTCGTGTCGCCGCTCGCCGGTGCGCTTGCCCTCGCCCTCAGCCTGCCCGTGCTCGCCGCCCCGGCGCCCGAACCCCAGGCCAAGGACCTCAACGGCGTGGCGGTACACGGCCATCGCGTGCAGAAGGCCAGCAGCGGCAAGTACACCGCGAACCTGCGCGACACCCCGCAGACGATCAGCGTGATCGACCGCACCACCATCGACGGCCAGAACCTGCTGTCGCTGAGCGACATCCTCAGCACCCTGCCGGGCATCACCTTCGGCGCCGGCGAAGGCGGCGGCGGCTTCGGCGACAAGATCAACCTGCGCGGCTTCGACGCCAGCAGCGACATCACCGTCGACGGCGTGCGCGACAGCGGTCTGTACAGCCGCACCGACCCCTTCAACCTGGAAGCGGTGGAAGTCGTCAATGGCGCCAACTCGGTCTACTCCGGCGCCGGCTCGGTCGGCGGCACCGTCAACCTGGTCAGCAAGAGCGCCGGCCTCAACGAATTCCACAAGGCCTCGATCGCCGCCGGCACCGACAGCTATGCCCGCGTCACCACCGACAGCAACTTCGTGCTCGGCGAAGGCACGGCGCTGCGCCTCAACGCGATGGCGCACCAGAACGACGTGCCGGGCCGCGACGTCGAGCAGAACGAGCGCTGGGGCGTGGCCGCCTCGCTCGCCTTCGGCCTCGGCAGCGACACCAGCTGGACCTTGAACTACCTGCACCAGGAAGACGACAACACCCCGCAATACGGCCTGCCGTTCTTCAACGGCGACGTGCTGCCGGGCATCGACCGCGGCAACTACTACGGTTACAGCAACATCGACCGTCAGGACATCCAGCTCGATTCGGTCACCTCGATCGTCGACCACGCCTTCAACGACAATTTCAAGATCCGTAACCTGACCCGCTGGCAGCAGGCCGACCAGTTCTCGCTGGTCGATGCGGTCCAGGGCACCTGGTGCCTGGCCAACAACCTCACCCCAACCGGCACCAGCTGCGGCAGCACCCGCCCCGGCAACTACAGCCCGAGCGGCCCGCGCGGCTACGGCCGCGACACCCGCAACACCACGCTGTACAACCAGACCGACCTGACGGTGAACTTCAACACCGGCGCGATCGAGCACAACCTGGTCGCCGGCTTCTCGGTGCTGCACGAAGAATTCGACCTCGACGTCACCAGCGATTTCCGCAACCCCAACGGCACCAACCCGTTCCTGTCGGGCCTGCCGCAGATGAACATCGCGCGTCCGGACCACACCTACCGCGGCCCGCTCAACCGCACCCTGACCGGCCGCACCGAAGGCGAGCTCGACAACCGCGCGATCTACGTGTTCGACACGCTGAAGTTCAACGAGCAGTGGCAGTTGAGCCTGGGCGCGCGCTACGAGCGCAACGAAGGCGAGACCATCAATGCGGTGGTGGTGCAGGCGCCGACCGCGGCCAACCAGCCGCTGCCGCCCCAGCCGATCGGCACCATCACCGGCTATGGCGTGCCGTTCAAGAGCAACGACGATCTGTTCTCCTACCGCGCCGGCCTGGTCTACAAGCCGGTCGAGAACGGCAGCATCTACATCGCCTACGGCAACTCGAAGACGCCGTCGAAGGCTTCGGTCAACGGTTCGTGCACCGCGCAGACCTGCTCGGTCGACCCGGAAACCGCGGTCAATTACGAAATCGGCACCAAGTGGGACTTCCTCGACGGCCGCCTCGCCCTGACCGGCTCGGTGTTCCGCAACGAGCGCGAGAACTACAAGGTCGCCGAGCTCGACAACCCGGCCAACTTGTCCGGCATGCAGCAGCTCGACGGCAGCGCGCGCGTCGACGGCTTCATGATCGGCCTGTCCGGCCTGATCACCGACCAATGGGCGGTCTATGCCAACTACGCGCGTCTGGACAGCGAAGTGCTGCAGGGCGTGTCCGACTTCCAGGCCAACCAGGGCCGGGACTACACCAAGGGCGACCGCCTGACCCAGGTGCCGGAAGATTCCTTCAGCCTGTGGACCACCTACGACATCAGCCCGCGCTGGCAGGTCGGTTACGGCGCGACCTTCCAGGGCAAGATCTGGCTGACCCAGCACAGCGCGACCAACCTCAACGGCCCGCTGACGACCTACGGCAGCTACTGGACCCACCGCGCGATGGTCAACTACAAGATCAACCGCCAGGCCTCGCTGCAGCTCAACATCAACAACCTCACGGACGAGGAGTACTTCACCCGCATCCGCAACAACGGCTGGGCCACCCCGGGCGACGGACGCCAGGTGGTGCTGAGCGCCAACTTCGCCTTCTAAGTGGTATCGAACCTCGAGTTCACGTTCTAATCGGACTTCCATCGTCCAGGCGCGCCGCCCGGGTCCTCCCGGGCGGCCGCATTGAGGAAACCCATGCTGCTGCACGTGCCCAAGGTGCTCACCGCCGAACAGGTCGGCCATTGCCGCGAACGCCTGGCCCAGGCCGGCTGGAGCGACGGCCGGATCACCGCGGGCCACCAGTCGGCCAAGGCCAAGGACAACGCGCAACTGCCCGAGAACGATCCGGTCGCGCGCGAGCTCGGCCCGATGATCCTCGACGCCCTGTCGCGCAACCCGACCTTCTTTTCCGCGGCGCTGCCGCAGCGGGTGTACCCGCCCCTGTTCAATCGCTACGCCGGCGGCCAGTCGTTCGGCTTCCACGTCGACAACGCGATCCGCTACGACCGCAGCCGCGGCGGCATGGAAGCGGTGCGCACCGACCTGTCGGCGACCCTGTTCCTGAGCGCGCCGGAGGACTACGACGGCGGCGAGCTCGTCATCGAAGACACCTACGGCACCCACCCGGTGAAGCTGGCCGCCGGCGACCTGGTGCTGTATCCCGGCACCAGCCTGCACAAGGTCACCCCGGTGACCCGCGGCGAACGCCTTGCCTCGTTCTTCTGGATCCAGAGCCTGCTCGCCGAAGATTCGCAGCGCCGGCTGATGTTCGAGCTGGATGTGTCGATCCGGCGCCTGACCGCCGACGTGCCCGACCATCCGGCGCTGGTCCAGCTGACCGGCGTGTATCACAACCTGTTGCGGCGCTGGAGCCAGACGTGAGCGCGGCCAGCGACGATCGCGCGGTCAAGGCCGGCTCGATCAAGGCCGACTCGATCAAAGCCGGACCGGTCAAGGCCGCTTCGGCGACGATCGATCCTAATCGTCGCTCCTTTTGGCTCAAGACCCTGCATCGCTGGCACTGGATCAGCGCCGCGGTGAGCCTGGTCGCGCTGCTGCTGTTCGCGGTCACCGGCATCACCCTCAACCACGCCGCCCAGATCGAATCCGAACCGGTCGTGGCCAATGTCAAGGAAACCCTGCCGGCGAGCCTGCTGCGCGGCATCCAACGCGAGCATGCCGCCGACGCGCCCTTGCCCGGCGCTGTCAACGACTGGCTCGCCGATGCGTTGGACGTGCGCACCGACGGGCGCAAGGGCGAGTGGTCCGAGGCCGACGTCTACGTCTCGCTGCCGCGTCCCGGCGGCGACGCCTGGCTGAGCATCGACCGCGAGAGCGGCGCGATCGAATACGAACGCACCGACCGCGGCTGGATCGCCTGGCTCAACGATCTGCACAAGGGCCGCAACACCGGCGCAGCCTGGCGCTGGTTCATCGACCTGTTCGCGGTGGCCTGCCTGCTGTTCGCTTCGACCGGCCTGTGGCTGCTGCAACTGCATGCGCGCCAGCGCGGCAAGACCTGGCCGCTGGTCGCGGCGGGCCTGGCGGTGCCGCTACTGCTGATCATCCTGTTCATGCACTGACCCATTCCCCTTACGCATTCGCCGCTTTACGCATTCCCCGCTTTACACCCAGGAGCGATCCATGAAGCTGTCGTCTTTCAAAGTGCTGGTCCCGGCGATGGTGCTGCCGATGCCGGCGCTCGCGGCCGATCTCGAACTCAACATCGAGATCCCGCGCATCAACGCCGCCGAGTACCACCGGCCCTACGTCGCGGCCTGGATCGAAAAGGCCGACAACAGCGTCGCCAGCAATCTCGCGGTCTGGTACGACCTCGACATGAAGAACGGCGAAGGCACCAAGTGGCTCAAGGACATGCGCCAGTGGTGGCGGCGCAGCGGCCGCACCCTGCAGATGCCGGTCGACGGCGTCAGCGGCGCGACCCGTCCGGTCGGCCAGCATGCGGTTTCGTTCAAGGGCAACAGCAAAGCCCTCGCCGGCCTCGCGCCGGGCCGCTACACCCTGGTGGTCGAAGCCGCGCGCGAAGTCGGCGGCCGCGAAATGCTGACGATCCCGTTCGAGTGGCCGGCCAAGGCGCAGAACCTGTCGGCGCAGGGCAAGACCGAACTCGGCAAGGTGAAGGTGGTGGTGAAGCCTTGAGAATCGGGAATGGGGAATCGGGAATCGCACGAGCGATCTCCGGCTCCTGTCCATCCCGGCTCTTGCCTTGACGATTCCCGATTCCCGATTCCCCATTCCCGGACAAAAAAATGAACCTCAAACTTCTCGCCGCCGCCGTCGTCGCCACTTTCGCGCTCGCCGGCACCGCCCAGGCGCACAAGGCCTGGCTGCAGCCTTCGCAAACCGTGTTCTCCGACAAGGGCTCGTGGCTGACCGTCGACGCCGCGGTGTCCAACGACCTGTTCTATTTCAACCACGTGCCGTTGCCGCTGGAGCGTTTGCAGATCACCGCGCCGGACGGCAGCAGCGTGCAGCCGCAGAACGGCGCGACCGGCAAACTGCGCAGCGTGTTCGACGTCGAGCTGTCGCAGGAAGGCACCTACAAGGTCGCGATGAATAACGAAGGCCTGTTCGCCAACTACAAGCTCGGCGGCGAAGCCAAGCGCTGGCGCGGCAAGGCGAGCGAGTTCAAGAGCGGCATCCCGGCCGGCGCCACCGAGGTCAACGCCTCCGAAAGCCTCGGCCGCGTCGAGACCTTCGCCACCGTCGGCAAGCCGAGCACGAATGTGTTCAAGACCACCGGCAAGGGCATCGAACTGGTGCCGGTGACCCATCCGAACGACCTGTTCGCAGGCGAAACCGCGAGCTTCCAGTTGCTCGTCGACGGCAAGCCGGCGGCCGGGCTCAAGGTCGAAATCGTGCCGGGCTCGACCCGTTACCGCGACCAGCAGAACGAAATCAACGTCACCACCGGCAACGACGGCAAGTTCGAGGTCAAGTGGCCGCAGGCCGGCATGTACTGGCTGGAAACCACCAGCGAAGACGCCAAGACCACTCTGCCCGAAGCCAAGCAGCGTCGCCTGAGCTACGTTGCCGTGTTCGAAGTGCTGCCGCAGTAAACCGATGCCGGTGCCGACGCCGCAGGCGACGTGGTCGTGGTCGGGCGCATGGGATGCGCCCGAGGCCGCGTCGCTGCACGCGCTCGACGGCATCACCATGGGCACGCGCTGGTCGGTCAAGTTGATCGCCCGCGCCAGCGCGCTGCCGATGTTGGAACGCGGCATCCAGGCGCGGCTCGATCAAGTCGTCGCCCAGATGAGCACCTGGGAAGCGGGCTCCGACCTCAGCCGTTACAACCGTTCCGCCGCCGGCAGCGTGCAGACGCTGCCGGCCGAATTCGCCGAGGTGATGGCGGCGGCGCTCGCGCTCGCCGCCGACAGCGACGGCGCCTACGACCCGACCGTCGGCCCCTTGGTCGACCTGTGGGGTTTCGGCCCCGCCGGCGCTCGCGCATCCGCGCCCGACGCGCGCACGCTCGCCGACGCGCAAACGCGCGTGGGCTGGCGCCGGCTGCGTTTCGACGCGGCCGCGCGCACGCTAGAACAACCCGGCGGCGCCTATGTCGATCTGTCCTCGATCGCCAAGGGCTACGGTGTCGACCGCGTCGCCGACTACCTGCTCGAACAAGGCATCGCCGATTGCCTGGTCGAAGTCGGCGGCGAGCTGCGCGGGCACGGGCGCAAACCCGATGCGACGCCGTGGCGCGTCGCGGTCGAACGACCCGGCGGCAGCGAAGACGAAGCGGCCGCTGTGATCGCACTCGACGGCCTTGCCATCGCGACCTCCGGCGACTATCGCCGTTTTTTCGACGCCGACGGCCGGCGTTATTCGCACACCCTCGATCCGCGCAGCGGCCAGCCGATCGCGCATCCGCTGGCTTCGGTCACAGTGCTGCATGCGCAGTGCATGCAGGCCGATGCGCTCGCCACCGCCCTCACCGTGCTCGGCGCGCAGGCTGGCATGGCCTACGCGAATCGTCACGGCCTGGCCGCCTTGTTCGTGCTGCGCGAGGGCGAGGGCTTCGTCACTCGCACCACGCCGGCTTTCGTCGCCCGGCAGCGCAGCGCATGAGTACCGTGCCGTCCGCACCCCGCCGGCGCTTCGACCTCGGCGTCCTCGGCAATCTGCTGGTCGTGCTGGCGCTGGTCGCGCTCGCGATCGGTTTGTCGCAATGGCAGGCCGAGCCGTTGCGTTGGAGCTTCCCTGGCCGTGGCCGGCTGTGGGCCGCGGGCGCGGTCGCCGCACTGTATGCCGGCTTCGTCGCCGCCATCGCCGTCTCGCGGACGCGAAGCGCGCGCGCGCAGGCCTTGCCGGCGATCTCCGCGCAACAACGCGGCGATTGGCTGGTCGCCTTCGCCAGCCAGACCGGTTTCGCCGAGCAACTCGCGCGCCGCAGCCACGAGGCTTTGTGCGGTGCCGGCCTGCGCGCCGACCTCGCCGTGCTCGGCACCCTCGACGCGTCGCAGCTGGCGCTGTATCCGCGCGTGTTGTTCATCGTCAGCACCACCGGCGAAGGCGATGCGCCCGACAGCGCCGCCGGCTTCGTCCGCCGGACGATGGCACAGACCGGCGACCTGTCGGCGACGCGCTACGGCGTGCTCGCCCTCGGCGACCGCGAGTACACCGAGTACTGCGCGTTCGGCCATCGTCTCGACCATTGGTTGCGGCATTCCGGCGCCCAGTCCCTGTTCGATCTGGTCGAGGTCGACAACAGCGAACCGGGCGCCCTGCGCCATTGGCAGCACCATCTGGGCCTCTTGGCCGGACACACCGAACTGCCCGATTGGAGCACGCCCTCGTACCGCCCTTGGCGCCTGCAGGAACGTCTGCTGTCCAACCCCGGCAGCGTCGGCGGCCCGGTGTTCCGATTGGGCCTGGTGCCGGCCGACGGCGACGCGCTCGATTGGCGCGCCGGCGATATCGCCGAGATCGGTCCGCGCAACAGCGCCGCCGATGTCGCGCAGTGGCTGGCGACGCTGGGCCTGGATGGCGAAACCAGCGTGCGCTACGAAGATGCGCAAGAAACGCTTTCGGCATTGTTGGCACGCACGCGCCTGCCCGACCCCGGCGCGTGGCGGGGGCACAGCGCGCAGGCCATCGCCGACACGCTCAAACTGTTGTCGCATCGCGAGTACTCGATCGCTTCGGTGCCCGCGGACGGTTCGCTGCAACTCTTGGTCCGGCAGATGCGTTACGAGGACGGCCGCTACGGCAGTGGCAGCGGCTGGCTGACCGAACATGCCGCGCCGGGTACGTCGATCGACCTGCGCATCCGCAGCAACCCTTCCTTCCATGCACCGAGCGATGCTCGCCCGGTGGTATTGATCGGCAACGGCACCGGCCTGGCCGGCCTGCGCGCGCTGCTCAAGACCCGGATCGCCGCGGGACATACCCGCAACTGGCTGTTGTTCGGCGAACGCAACGCCACCTGCGACCTGCACTACCGCGCAGAAATCGAAGCCTGGCAGGCCGCAGGCGCGATCGAACGCGTCGACTACGCGTTCTCGCGCGACGGCGAGTCGCGCACCTATGTGCAGGACGTGTTGCGCGCGCACCTGGATGCGGTACGCGAATGGATCGCGCAAGACGCCGCGGTCTATGTCTGCGGCAGCCTGGAAGGCATGGCGCCGGGCGTGGAAGCGGTGCTGCATGAAGCGGTCGGCGTGGACGCGTTGGAAGCCATGGCCGCGGACGGCCGTTATCGGCGCGACGTGTATTGAGCGGCTGAGGCCGGCGCGCGCATCGCTGCTGGGTGAGGTTCGGAGCGTGGGGGATTTGCTTTGGCTTCGCTTACAGCCAGGCCTCAGCCGAACGAGGGCGCAACGGATGGAGGAAATCGCCGAGATCTCTCGATCCCCGCCTGCGCGGGGATGACGGCTCTTGGGGATGACGGCTCTTGGGGATGACGGCTCTTGGGAGTGATGGCTCTCGGTGTGAGGCGCAGACCGCCCTACGCGGAGTCAATCGAGCGGGGCCACCCGCACCAACAGCACCTCGCCGCCGCCTTCGAGCACGTTGCGCAGGCGTTCGCTGCCGGCCGCGAGGATGGCGGTGTCGCCGGCTTGCAGCGGCGGCAGGCCGGAGTCGTCGGCGAACCGCGCCTGGCCGGCCAGCAGATGCACGGCCCAGGTCTGGCCCGGCTCGGCGAAGATCACCATCGGCCCGACCAGCGGGCGGTGCCAGAGCTCGGCACGGACCCGGTCGCGACGCCACATCAGGTTGAAATCGTGGGTCAGGCCGTCGAGCAATTCGCCCTGCACCGCGCGTTCGCCGGCGAAACGCAGTTTGTCGTGCGGCGGCAGCAGTTCGTGGACCTCGCCGTCGTCGAAACGCAGGCGCAGGCCGTTGCCGCTGAGCAGGACCAGTTCGCGGTCGATCCCCGGGAACGCCGAGAACGGCGCATCGCGCTCGATCTCGGCGATCGACAGGCGCCAGTCCCAGTCCTCGCCGGGGATCGGGCGATCGAGCCCCGCCTCGTTCTGACGGCTCATGCGGACGATCTCGCGGGTCCAGCCGAACTGGTTGCGCCAGCGTTCGCGGCGGTATTCGTTGGCGGGGATGGACCAGGTCAGGCGGTCGGGCATGGGCGTGGCTGCGGCTGAACGAAGGCGCAGTCTAGTGCTTGGGCCGGGTTGGCCCAAGCGGATTCGAGGCAACAACGACGGCGGACGAAGGCGCGCCCAGGTCGTAGACGAGGCACGACACGAGGCAGGCGCGGCCGAGCCGCGCGATGGGTCCAGCGTCGGGTCGGGTCGCGGCTCACGCCGCTCCTACAAGGAGCGAGCACGGGATTGCAGGGGGATCGGCCGAGGCCGATGGATGGCGGTCGCGGCTTGCGCCGCTCCTACCCCGATGAATCCGAAGCCCTTCCCGATTCCCGATTCCCGAGCCCCGAACAAGGGTGTGCCCCGCCGCAGATCCCTCTGGGGCGGGGCAACGTACTTCCGTGTCCAGGGACCTCCCCCCGAATCCTTTCGAGCGTCCTTGCCCGATTAGCTGCCGACCCCGCGTCCTTACGGCATCGGCAGACTTGTTCAGCGCTTGCTGGCAGCGCGCGGGGCCGCGATGGCTCCGGCGGTGTTGGTCGGGCGGACCTGAGCGGCGCCGCCGACCACGATGCGTTCCCGATTCTTTTCGACCGTCTTCAGACCGATTCCCTTGACCAGGGCCAGCTGCTCGACGCTGCGGAAGGCCCCGTTGGCCTTGCGATAAGCGACGATGGCTTCGGCCTTGGAGGCCCCGATGTTGAGCAGTACGCGGTCCAACGTGGCCGCGTCGGCGCTGTTGATATTGACCTTTTCCGAGGCGAAGGCACTGCCGGCGAGCATCAGCGACAGGACCAGCGACTTTGCGATGAGGGCAAACGATTTCATGGTTAAAGCTCCTGAGAGTGGATTCCGTTCCTGGCCGGCGGCCTTACGTCCCTGAGTCCTTGTGTCCGCCGGTGGAGACAGTCTCCATGTCTCGACCGGCACAGGTTATCGCCGCAGGCGCCTGTGCGAAGCCGGGGGATGCCGCAGCGCAGGGTAGGAAAAGTCCTACACGGCCCAGGAGGCGTAAAATGCCCCCTTCCCCGCTCCAGAGGTCCGTCAATGGACGCCAGCAAGGTCGATCGCTACGTCAGCGAGAAGTGGGACGACGAAATCGTCCCGCAACTGGTCGAATACATCCGCATTCCCAACAAGTCGCCGATGTTCGACGCCGACTGGGTCCAGCACGGCTACATGGACGATGCCGTCAAGCTCATGGAGACCTGGGCCCGCGCCCAGTCGATCCCGGGCATGCAGGTCGAGGTAGTGCGCCTGGAAGGCCGCACGCCGTTGATCTTCATCGATATTCCCGCCGCGCACGGCGGCAGCGATTCAGATTGCGTGCTGCTCTACGGCCACCTCGACAAGCAGCCGGAGATGACCGGCTGGGACGACGACCTCGGCCCGTGGAAGCCGGTGATCAAGGGCGACAAGCTTTACGGCCGCGGCGGCGCCGACGACGGCTACGCCATCTTCGGTTCGCTGGCGGCGATCCTGGCCCTGCAGGAACAGCAGCAGCCGCATGCGCGCTGCGTGATCCTGATCGAGGCCTGCGAAGAGTCCGGCAGCTACGACCTGCCCGCCTACGTCGATCACCTCGCCGACCGCATCGGCAAGCCATCGCTGGTGGTCTGTCTGGATTCGGGTTGCGGCAACTACGACCAACTGTGGTGCACGACCTCGCTGCGCGGCCTGGCCGGCGGCAATTTCACCGTCAAGGTGCTCAGCGAAGGCGTGCATTCGGGCGATGCCTCCGGCGTGGTGCCGTCGAGCTTCCGCCTGCTGCGCCAGCTGCTGTCGCGCCTGGAAGACGAGAGCAACGGCAAGATCCTGATCGAAGGCCTGTACGCCGAGGTGCCGCCCGAGCGCCTGGAGCAGGCGCGCCAGGCCGCCAAGGTGCTCGGCACCGCGGTCTACGACAAGTTCCCGTTCCTGCCCGGAATGAAGCCGATGGCGGATGACCTGGCCGAATTGGTGCTCAACCGCACCTGGCGCCCGGCTTTGTCGGTCACCGGCGTCGACGGCATGCCGGCGCTGGCCTCGGCCGGCAACGTGCTGCGCCCGCACACCTCGGTGAAGCTGTCGCTGCGCCTGCCGCCGACCCTCGACGGCAAGCGCGCCGGCGAGCTGCTCAAGGAAGTGCTGCTGCGCGATCCGCCGAACGGCGCACAGGTCACCTTGGAGTTGGAAAAATCCTCGAGCGGTTGGAACGCCCCGGCGATGTCGTCATGGCTGTCGAACGCCATCGATGCATCGAGCCGCGACTTCTTCGGCCAGCCGGCGATGTACATGGGCGAAGGCGGCTCGATTCCGTTCATGGGCATGCTCGGCGAGAAGTTCCCCGGCGCGCAGTTCATGATCACCGGCGTGCTCGGCCCGCACTCCAACGCGCACGGCCCGAACGAGTTCCTGCACATCCCGATGGGCAAGCGGGTGACCGCCTGCGTCGCCCGCGTGGTCGCCGAGCATCACCTGGCGAGCCAGCGCGGCGAGACCACCGGCGTGGCCGCGGTCGCCGACAGCGGCGATCGTCATGGCGGGCACGGTTGCTGCTGATCTCGCGGTGATTCGATGGTGTAACGAAACGGGCCTTCGGGCCCGTTTCTTTTTGCGGATGAATCGCTTCGGTGCGGGTTGCGCAGGTGTGCCGGCGTTGCCCCTGAGTCGGAGCGGCGCGAGCCGCGACCGTGTTGCTGCACGACGTGGCGTCTGTCGGGCTTAGCTGGGTACGGTTAGTGCGGTGGAAGTTCGTTCGCTTCGGTCGATGGCACCGGAACGGAGTTTTCTGCGAGCCCCCTGTCGCGGCTTGCGCCGCTCCTACCCTTGGCTGCGTCGCCCTGGGGTAGGAGCGGCGCGAGCCGCGACCGTGTTGCTGCACGACGCGGCGTCTGTCGGGCTTAGCTGGGTACGGCTAGTGCGGTAGAAGTTCGTTCGCTTCGATCGATGGCACCGGAACGGAGTTTTCTGCGCGGCCCCGGTCGCGGCTTGCGCCGCTCCTACCCTTGGCTGCGTCGCCGTGGGGTAGGAGCGGCGCGAGCCGCGACCGCGTTGCTGCACGACGCGGCGTCTGTCGGGCTTAGCTGGGTACGGCTAGTGCGGTAGAAGTTCGTTCGCTTCGGTCGATGGCACCGGAACGGAGTTTTCTGCGAGCCCCTGTCGCGGCTTGCGCCGCTCCTACCCTTGGCTGCGTCGCCCTGGGGTAGGAGCGGCGCGAGCCGCGACCGCGTTGCTGCACGACGCGGCGTCTGTCGGGCTTAGCTGGGTACGGCTAGTGCGGTGGAAGTTCGTTCGCTTCGGTCGATGGCACCGGAACGGAGTTTTCTGCGAGCCCCCTGTCGCGGCTTGCGCCGCTCCTACCCTTTGCCGGCGTTGCACCCGGGTAGGAGCGGCGCAAGCCGCGACCGCGTATCCGCACGACGCGGCGTCATCCGCCCCCATGCCCCGCCCTCACGCCGCAGCGACATTGGCCGCCACATGCTCCAGCCGCGTCACCCACCATCCCCAGGAGGGCAAGCCCATGCTAGGCGGCATCTTTTACACGATCATCATCGGCGCGGTCATCGGCGTCCTCGCGCGCTTCTTCAAGCCCGGCGCCGATCCGATGGGCTGGATACTCACCATCCTGCTCGGCATCGCCGGCGCCTACATCGGCAGCCTGCTCTATGCCGGCGGCGGGCTGATCGGCCTGATCGTTTCGGTCATCTGCGCCATCGTGCTGTTGTTCCTGTACGAGATGATTCGAAGCAAGGCCGCCAAACCCTGAAGCATCCGCGGCATCAGGCTTCGCTGACGACGACACCCCGGCTTCGGCCGGGGTGTCGCGTTTGGGGCATGACTAGACCCCGCAGGACAAGCGACACCACAGCGACGGCTCCGTAGCCGGGCCAGCATGGGCCGCGTCGCGGACGCTCAATCGCGCAAGTAATCGATCACCCGCTGCGCCAAGGCCTGGGCATCGTGTTCCAGGGTGTCCAGCTGCAGCTCCGCCGCCTCCGGCGCTTCGTACGGCGAATCGATGCCGGTGAAGTTCGGGATCTTGCCGGCGCGGGCCTTCGCGTACAGGCCCTTGACGTCGCGGCGCTCGGCTTCGGCCAGCGGGGTATCGACGAACACCTCGACGAATTCGCCGTCCTCGAACAACTCGCGCGCAAGCCGGCGTTCGGCGCGGAACGGCGAGATGAAACTCACCAGCACGATCAGGCCGGCGTCGGTCATCAGCTTGGCGACTTCGGCGACGCGGCGGATGTTCTCGACCCGGTCCTCGTCGGTGAAGCCGAGATCCTTGTTGAGGCCGTGACGCACGTTGTCGCCGTCGAGCACGAAACTGTGGTGGCCGAGCGCATGCAGTTGCTTGTCGACCAGGTTGGCGATGGTCGACTTGCCCGACCCCGACAAACCGGTGAACCACACGCAACGCGGCTTCTGGTGCTTGCTGCGCGCGCGTGCGGCCTTGTCGACGTCGACCGGCTGCCAATGGATGTTGCCGGCGCGGCGCAGAGCAAAATCCACGGTGCCGGCGGCGACGGTGGCGTGGCTCTGGCGGTCGATCAGGATGAAGCTGCCGAGTTCGCGGTTGTCGAGATAGGCCTCGAATGCGATCGGCTGGTCGAGGCTGAGATTGCAGTAAGCGACCTCGTTGAGTTCTAGGTGCTTGGCCGCGAGCTGGGCCTGGCTGTTGACGTCGACCTTGTGCTTGATCTCGGTGATGCTGGCGCTGACCGTGCGTGCGCCGATCTTCAGCCAGTACGAGCGGCCGGGCAGCAGCGGCTGGGTGTCCATCCACAGCAGGTGCACGGCGAACTGGTCGGCGACCTGGGCCGGCTGCGCGGCATTGGCGATGACATCGCCGCGGCTGATGTCGAGTTCGTCGGCGAGGGTCAGGGTGACCGCCTGGCCGGCGCCGGCGACCTCGAGATCGCCGTCGGCGGTGACGATGCGCTGCACCTGCGAACGGCGGCCCGACGGCAACGCGACGATCTCGTCGCCCGGCCGCACCGTGCCGGCGGCGATGGTGCCGGCGAAACCGCGGAAGTCCTGGTTCGGGCGGTTGACCCACTGCACCGGCAGGCGGAAACCGAGTTCGGCCGCGCTGCGTTCGGTGTCGACCGATTCCAGATGTTCGAGCACGCTCGGGCCGTGGTACCACGGCGTCTGCGCCGAGCGTTCGGTCAGGTTGTGGCCGTGCAAAGCCGACAAGGGCACGGCGGTGACATGTTCGATGCCGAGCTGAGCGGCGAGTTCGCGGTATTCGCCGGCGATGCGCTCGAACACGGCCTGGTCGAAATCGACCAGGTCCATCTTGTTGACCGCGAGCAGCACATGGCGGATGCCCAGCAAGGACACGATGTAGCTGTGCCGGCGCGTCTGCGTCAGCAGCCCCTTGCGCGCATCGACCAGCACCACCGCCAGCGCGGCGGTCGAGGCGCCGGTCGCCATGTTGCGGGTGTACTGCTCGTGGCCCGGGCAATCGGCAACGATGAACTTGCGCTTCTCGGTGCCGAAGAAACGGTAGGCGACGTCGATGGTGATGCCTTGCTCGCGCTCGGCGGCCAGCCCGTCGACCAGCAGGGCGAAATCGATCTCGCCGTTCTGGGTGCCGTGACGGCGGCTGTCGGCGTCGAGCGCGGCCAGTTGGTCGTCGAACAGCAGGCGGGTGTCGTGCAGCAGGCGCCCGATCAGGGTGCTCTTGCCGTCGTCGACGCTGCCGCAGGTGATGAAGCGCAGCAGGCTCTTGTGCTCGTGCTGCTGCAGGTAGCCGGCAATGCTGTCGCCGGCGGGACTCGGAACTCGGGACTCGGGACTCGCAAAAGCCACCACGCTGCCCATTGTCTCGATCGCATCGACGTCGCCGCGCTCCGCCTGCTCCAAACCCGCCTGCTCCAAACCCGCCTGCTCCGATCCCGACTCCCGATTCGCGAATCCCGGCTTCATCAGAAGTAGCCCTCTTGTTTCTTGCGTTCCATCGAAGCGGAGGGATCGTGGTCGATCACCCGGCCCTGGCGCTCGGAAGTGGTCGCGACCAGCATCTCGGCGATGATCGCCTCAAGCGTGTCGGCCTCGGATTCGATCGCGCCGGTCAACGGGTAGCAGCCGAGCGTGCGGAAGCGCACCTTGCGGGTCTGCGGCACTTCGCCGTCGCGCAGCGGCAGGCGCTCGTCGTCGACCAGGATCAGGCTGCCGTCGCGTTCCACCACCGGGCGTTCGGCGGCGAAATACAGCGACGGCACCGGGATCTTCTCGCGATAGATGTACAGCCAGACGTCGAGCTCGGTCCAGTTGGAGATGGGGAACACGCGCACGCTCTCGCCGGCATGGATGCGGGTGTTGAACAGCGACCACAGCTCCGGGCGCTGGTTCTTCGGGTCCCAACGGTGCTGCGGATTGCGGAACGAGAAGATCCGTTCCTTGGCGCGCGACTTCTCTTCGTCGCGGCGCGCGCCGCCGATCGCGGCATCGAACTTGTTCCAGTCCAGCGCCTGCTTGAGGCCCTGGGTCTTCATCACGTCGGTGTGGACGCTGGCGCCGTGGCTGACCGGGCCGATGCCCTGGGCCAGGCCGTCGGGATTGATGTGCACGCGCAGGTCGACGCCGGTCTCGCTGGCGCGACGGTCGCGGAACGCGATCATCTCGCCGAACTTCCAGCCGGTGTCGACGTGCAGCAAGGGGATCGGCGGACGCGCCGGGTAGAAGGCCTTGAGCAGCAGGTGCAGCAGCACCGAGCTGTCCTTGCCGACCGAGTACAGCATCACCGGGTTGCGGAACTCCGAGGCCACCTCGCGCAGGATGTGGATGCTTTCGGCCTCGAGCCGGTCCAGATGACTCAACGCCCGCGCGGACAGCGGCGGCGGAGCGGACAGCGGCGGGCTCAGGTCGGGTGACGCACTCATTCGGAGGGACTCATCAAGGCGGCGGGCGTTGCGAAAAGGCGGGCTGGACGACCGGAACCGGGAGGGCGGCCAGCCAGGCGAAGCGGTCGCGGCGCCCCGCCGACAGCGGGAAACCGCACGGGCGGACCCGGGCTTGCGGACCGTCCAAGCCTGGCCGGACCGGCGGCTGAGCTTGCGGCCATTAGAATTCCCCCGGTTTCGGGGAGGAAATAAGCGCCGGGCATGAGCGCATTACCGAGCATCCTTTCCGCGGCCCGGGAGCCGCTCGTAGCCTGCAGTCTCCCGAAGTCAGAAGCCGACCGCCGTGCCCGCCGCCGCCCTGTCCGCTCCAGCCCTGTCCGCTCCGCCCTCGCTCGCCACTCCGCTGCCCGCGGACCGGCTCGATTCGCTCGTCCGCCTCACCGAGGGTCTGGACCACAACAGTCTATGGTGGTTGTCGGGCTATGCCGCCGGCCTGGCCCGCGCCGGCGCCGGCAACGTCGCCGCCCTCGCCGTGCCGGCCAGCGCTCCCGCCGTCGCCGCGCCCGAGGCCCGTACCAACGAACGCCTGAGCATCGTCTACGGCAGCCAGACCGGCAACGCCAAGCGCTTGGCCGAGCAGCTCGCCGGCCAGGCCGAGGCCGCCGGCCTCAACGTGCGCCTGCTGCGCGCCGACGCTTACCCCACCCGCGAACTCAAGAACGAACGCCTGCTCTACGTGGTCATCAGCACCCAGGGCGACGGCGATCCGCCGGACGACTCGCGCGGCCTCATCGACTTCATCGCCGGCAAGCGCGCGCCCGAACTGAAGGGACTCAACTTCGCCGTGCTCGGCCTGGGCGATTCCAGTTATCCGGATTTCTGCTCGATCGGCCAGAAGGTCGACGCGCGCCTGGGCGAGCTCGGCGCGACCCGCTTGTTCGCCCGCGGCGACGCCGACCTCGATTTCGAAACCGTCTCCACGCCGTGGCTGCAGCAAGCGCTGAACCAGGCCAAGGAGGCGCTGAAGCCGGCCGCGACGCACCTGGCCACGGTCACGCCGCTGCGCCCGCTCGCGGCCGCGCCGGCCTTCCATCGCGACGCCCCGTTCGCCGCCGAGTTGCTGAGCAACCAACGCCTGATCGCACGCGGCTCCGACCGTGTCGTGCCGGACAAAGACATCCGCCACATCGAAATCTCGCTGGAAGGCTCGGGTCTGCACTACCAGCCCGGCGACTCGCTCGGCATCTGGCCGCGCAACCCGCCGGCCCTGGTCGAGGCGGTGCTGAGCACGCTCGAACTCGACGGCAACGCCGGCGTCGAGCACGGCGGCCAGTCGCTGCCGTTGCGGCAGTGGCTCAGCGAGAAGCGCGAGCTGACCAAGCTGGCGCGTCCGTTCATCGCCAGCCATGCCGCGCATGCGCGCAGCGACGAACTCAACCGCCTGCTCGCCCCCGACCACGCCGCCCAGTTCGCCGAACTGCTCGCCAACAGCCAGGTCATCGACCTGCTGCAGCGCTACGACGGCCAGTGGTCGGCCGAGGAACTGGTCGCCGCCCTGCGACCGCTGACCCCGCGCATGTACTCGATCGCCTCCAGCCAGAAGCTGGTCGGCGACGAGGCTCACCTCACCGTGGCCCACGTCGAGTACCAAAGCGCCGGCGGCACCCGCTGGGGCGCGGCCTCGCACCTGCTGGCGAGCGCCGACGAAGGCGAACGCCTGCCGGTGTTCATCGAACACAACGAACGTTTCCGGGTGCCGGCCGACGGCAGCCGCGACGTGATCATGATCGGCCCGGGCACCGGCGTGGCGCCGTTCCGCGGCTTCGTCCAGGAGCGCGTCGCCGACGGCGCCAGCGGCCGTAACTGGCTGCTGTTCGGCAATCCGCACTTCCGCACCGACTTCCTCTACCAGGTCGAATGGCAGGCCGCGCTGAAGGCCGGTCACTTGCACAAGCTCGACCTGGCGTTCTCGCGCGACCAGGCGCAGAAGGTCTACGTCCAGCATCGCCTCGGCGAGCAGGGCCGCGATCTGTACGACTGGCTGGAAGGCGGCGCGCACTTGTACGTCTGCGGCGACGCTTCGCGCATGGCCAAGGACGTGCACGCCGCCTTGCTGGCGGCGATCGCCAAGCACGGCGGCAAGGACGAGGAAGGCGCCGAAGACTACCTCAACGAATTGCAGCGACAGGGCCGCTACGCCCGGGACGTTTACTGATGTATCTGTTTCGCCATCGCCACTTCATCGAATCGGGTCGCACGTCGCAGGCCGACGCGTCCGGGTTCGTGTCTACTGCGCTCGACGGATCTGAGCTAGACGGATCTGAGCTCGACGGATCGCTGCTTGCCCCGGCGGCCCGAATGGAACGAGAAAACACTCCCGCGTTGGTAGCGCGCGCCGACAAGAGCACGTCGCCGAACCCGGGCCGCGCTCCATTCGGGCTGCATCCGCCCGGCGCCCACTCGCTACGCTTCGCCGCCACCGCCGGAGCGCCGGCATGAGCGCGCATTCGGTCGAAGACATCAAGCGCTCCAGCGCGCGCCTGCGCGGCAGCCTGCTGGAAAGCCTGGCCGATCCGGTCACCGGCGCCCTGCGCGACGACGACCAGACCCTGATCAAGTACCACGGCAGCTATCAGCAGGACGACCGCGACGTGCGCGAGGAGCGCCGCCTCGCGCGCCTGGAGCCGGCCTACAGCTTCATGATCCGCACCCGCACGCCCGGCGGCGTGGTCACGCCGGAGCAATGGCTCAAGCTCGACGCCATCGCCACGACCTATGCCGAGCGCGGCCTGCGCATCACCACCCGCCAGGCGTTCCAGTTCCATGGCGTGATCAAGACCGAGTTGAAGCCGACCATGCAGTCGATCAACGCTGCCTTGATCGACACCCTGGCCGCCTGCGGCGACGTCAACCGCAATGTCGCGGTCGCCGCCAACCCGCAGGTGTCGGCCTCGCATGCGCAGGTGTTCAAGCAGGCCGCGGCGCTGTCGGAGCACCTGCTGCCGAACACCCGCGCCTATTACGAAATCTGGCTGGACGAAGAACGCGTCGACGGCAGCGGCAGCGAAGACGAGCCGATCTACGGCAACGTCTACCTGCCGCGCAAGTTCAAGATCGGCTTCGCCATTCCGCCGTACAACGATGTCGACGTGTTCGCCCAGGACCTGGGCTACATCGCGATCATCGCCAAGAACGCCGCCGGCGCCGACGAACTGCTCGGCTACAACGTCACCGTCGGCGGCGGCATGGGCGCGACCCACGGCGATGCCGAAACCTACCCGCGCGTCGCCGACGTGATCGGCTTCGTGACGCCCGACCAGGTCATCGCCGTCGGCGAGGCGGTGGTCACCGCGCAACGCGATTTCGGCAATCGTGCCGTACGCAAGCGCGCGCGCCTCAAGTACACCATCGACGACCGCGGGCTCGACTGGTTCAAAGCGGAAGTCGAACGCCGTGCCGGGTTCCCTCTCCTCCCGGCACGGCCGTTCGCCTTCCGTCATAACGGCGACCGCTTCGGCTGGGTCGACAGCGACGCCGGTGCGCGCGCGCACCTGACCCTGCGCCTACCGGCCGGACGCATCGTCGACGGCGCGCTCGACGGCCACGGCCCCGAGCTGACCCACCTCAGCGGCCTGCGCGCGATCGCGCAGCTGCTCAGCGGCCATGACGGCGCCGAGTTCCGCATGACCCCGAACCAGAACCTGGTGATCGCCGGCGTGCCGTCGGCGCTGCGGGCGCAGGTCGACGCGCTGGTCGCTCAGCACGGTCTCGACGCCTATCGCCAGGCCAGCCCGCTGCGCCGCAACGCCCTGGCCTGCGTGGCGCTGCCGACCTGCGGCTTGGCCTTCGCCGAGGCGGAACGCTACCTACCGGACTTCCTCAGTCACGTCGAAGCCCTGCTGGCGCGCCATGCGATCCCCGATGCGTCGATCAACCTGCGCATCAGCGGCTGCGCGAACGGTTGCTCGCGTCCCTATCTCGGCGAGATCGCCCTGGTCGGCAAAGCGCCGGGCCGCTACAACCTGATGCTCGGCGCCGACCACCGCGGCCAGCGCCTGAACACCCTGTACCGCGAAAACATCGCCGAGCCGGAGATCCTCGCCGCGCTCGACCCCCTGTTCGCCGCCTACGCGAGCGGACGCAACGACGACGAAGGTTTCGGCGACTACCTGGTACGCAACCAGGTCGTGTCGATCCCCTATCCCACCCCCACCGGTATTCCGATCGCACTGGTTGCAGAGGCCTACGCATGAGCGCTCCGACCGATCCCGTCACCGCCGCCGAATCGCCGCGCGCGCTGGCCGAACTCAACGCCTGGCTGGCGACACAGAGCGCCGAGCAACGCGTCGCCTGGGCCCTGGAAAACACCGCCGGCGAACATGCACTGTCGTCGAGCTTCGGCGCCCAATCGGCGGTGTCGCTACACATGGTTACCCGCCAGGCGCCGCAGATCCCGGTGATCGTGGTCGACACCGGCTATCTGTTCCCGGAGACCTACCGCTTCATCGACGAACTCGGCGAGCGGCTCAAGCTCAACCTCAAGGTCTATCGCCCGCAGATCGGCGTGGCCTGGATGGAAGCGCGTTTCGGCCGTTTGTGGGAACAGGGCCTGGACGGCATCGAGCGCTATAACCGTCTGCGCAAGGTCGAGCCGATGCAGCGCGCGCTCAACGACCTCGGCGTGCGTACCTGGATCGCCGGCCTGCGCCGCAGCCAGTCGGGCAGCCGCGCCAATATCGAGTTCCTGCAGTTGCGCGACGGCCGCTGGAAACTGCATCCGCTGGCCGACTGGAGCGACCGCGACATCTGGCAGTATCTGCATACGCACGACCTGCCGTATCACCCGCTGTGGCACGACGGCTATGTGTCGATCGGCGACATCCACACCACACGCCGCCTCGAACCGGGAATGCGCGATGAGGACACCCGCTTCTTCGGCCTCAAGCGCGAATGCGGCCTGCACTTCGACAGCGAGCCGGTGGCGGAGAATCAGGCGGCTTGACGGCTATTTCGCAGCGCGCGTAGCCGAAAGCAAATCCCCCCCTCTCCGAAGGGGGGAATGCTTGCGGGATATCCTGAGGAACTTGGCGAGCTTTCGCCTCTCTCCCACACTCGAATGCCGTCCTGACGAGCCTCCCCTTTGGAAAGAGAGATCGAAGGGGATTTGCTCTGTCCCAGCAACGACACAACGGCCGAAGCTCGGCAACGACTCGTCGAACGACTCGCAGACCGCTTACGAGCTGATCGGCTGCGTCAGCTCGGTCCAGGTCGGGGCCTTCGGCCACTGCGGTTCCAGGTTGCCTTCGAGCACGCGGCGCAGGTCGCGGCGGTCGATCTGCGGCGCAAGGCCGTGCAACAGCTCCAGCGCGTAATCGCGCAACACCCGCGCTCGCGGAATCACCGCCCAGGTGATGCACTCCGGGAACGCCTCGGGCGCGATCAGCGCCTTCAGGTCGTCGTCGCGCGAGGTCACCGCCATCTCGGCCAACACGCCGACGCCGAGGCCGGCGCGCACATAAGTCTTGATCAGGTCGGCGTCGCGCGCGGTCATCGCCAATTGCGGCTCCTGGCCGCCGGCGGTGAAGGCGCGGCGCAGCGAGGATTCCGGGCGGGTCGAGGATTCGTAGCTGATCAACGGATGCGCGGCCAGTTCGGCCAAAGTCGGCGCGCGATCGAGCTTGGCCAGCGCGTGCGTGCGCGGCACCAGCACCACTCGGCGCCAACGGAACAGCGGCACGGCCAGCCCACCCTCGGGCGCGGCGCCTGCAGTGCTGATCACCGCCAGGTCGGCGTTGCCGTGCGACAGGTGCGACAGCACTTCGCCGTCGGCGGCCGCCTGCAAATGCACGCTGACCTGCGGGAAATCGCGCTTGACCTGGGCGATCACCGGCGGCAACACGTAACGCGCCTGGGTGTGGGTGGTCGACAGCACCAGGCGGCCGGCGTGCTGGCCGCGCTCGTTGGCGGCGTAGGCGCGGATGTTGCTGGCTTCTTCGAGAATGCGGCGCGCGTGCTCGAGCACGCGCTCGCCGGCCGGCGCGATCGCTTCCAGGCTGCGGCCCTTGCGCACGAACAATAAAAAACCCAGTTCGTCTTCGAGCTGCTTGAGCTGCTTGGACAAACCCGGCTGGGTCGCGTGGACGCGCTCGGCGGCCAGGGTGATGTTGAGGCCCGAGTCGGCGATGGCGACCAGGTAGCGGAGCTGGGTCAGGGTCATGGCGTGGCTATCCGTAAAAGAGGGAGATCGGCGGCGGAATGTCGGCACAGGCGACGACAACAGCCCGCGCCGTGGCGGACCGGGTCGTGCGGCCGGGACATTCGTTTGCGGATCGCGCCCACGTCTTTATCTCTCTATTCGGATATAACGATTTATAGCGTATTCGGCGTATGGTCGCCTTGTCCAGCCCCCTGGGCGGCCTGGCCGGGCCTCATGCCGTGACGGCATGTGCAAAGGCGGCGACGTCATTTCCGGCCCCGGTCCGGGCGCCGTAGGGTCGTCCCATCGTCCCCGGATCGTCGCCCCGCCGCCATGACCAGCCCCCTGTTCCCTGTGTTTGCCGACCTGCGCGGACGCACCGTGCTCGTAGTCGGTGGCGGGACGGTGGCGCTGCGCAAGGCCGCGGCGCTGCTCGAAGCCGGGGCGCGGGTCCGGGTCGGCGCACCCGAACTGGCCCCGGCCCTGGCGGCCTGGGTCGCCGAGGGCCGCATCGAACACGTGCCGGGGCCGTTCGTCGCGCAGTGGCTGGACGGCGCCTGGTTGGCGATCGCCGCCACCGACGATGCCGGGGTCAACCGCGCCGTCGCCGAAGCCGGCGAAGCGCGCCGGGTCTGGGTCAACGTCGTCGACGATGTCGAGGCCTCCAGCTTCCACGTCCCGGCGCGCGTGGTCCGCGGCCCGGTGCAGATCGCGATCTCCAGCGGCGGCGGCGTGCCGATGCTGTCGCGCCATCTGCGCGAAACTCTGGAAACCCAACTCGACGAATCGCTCGGCGCACTCGCGCAGCTGCTGTCGCGCGAACGCGAGCGCATCCGCAAGCACTATCCCGAACTCGGTGCGCGCCGTCGCTTCTTCGACCGCGTGCTGTCGGGCCCGATTCCCTCGCTGCTGCGCCAGGGCCGCGGCGAACAAGCGCAACGCGCATTCGGCGCCGCGCTGGTCGAATCCGACCCGGCCGCCGCGCAAACCGGTTCGGTCGCCCTGGTCGGCGCCGGCCCCGGCGATCCGGGCCTGCTGACCCTGCGCGGCCTGCGCGTGCTCAACGAGGCCGACGTGATCCTGCACGATCGCCTGGTCAGCCCGCAGGTGCTGCAACTGGCGCGCCGCGACGCCGAGCTGATCGACGTCGGCAAGCCGCTCGCCGGCACGCTGTCGCCGGCGAACCATCACAGCACCCAGGAACGCATCCACGATCTGATGCTCGAGCACGCCCGCGCCGGCAAGCGCGTGGTGCGGCTCAAAGGCGGCGACCCGTTCGTGTTCGGACGCGGCGGCGAAGAACTCGAAGTGCTGCGCGATCACGGCATCGCCTTCGAAGTCGTGCCCGGCATCACCGCCGCGCTGGCCTGCGGCGCTTACGCCGGCATTCCGCTGACCCATCGCGAGCATGCGCAGTCGCTGCGCCTGGTCACTGCCCACCTCAAGGACGCCAACGACGGCCTCGACTGGCGCGCGCTCGCCCAGGAAAAACAGACGCTCGCGGTCTACATGGGCGTGTCCGGGCTCGACGTATTGCGCGACAAACTGATCGAACACGGCCGCGCCGCCAGCACGCCATTCGCCCTGATCGAAAACGGCTCGCGCCCGGAACAGCGCGTGGTCACCGGCACGCTGGCCGAATTGGCCGAACGCGCGCAATCGCACCGCGTGCAGTCGCCGGCCTTGCTGATCGTCGGCGAAGTCGCGGCGCTGGCCGAACGCCTGCACTGGTTCGGCGAGGCGCCGCTGACTGAGATGCCGGCGCCGGTGCCGGCCGAAAGCTACGCCGTAGCCGCCTGACCGCCCCTCATTCGCACCCACGCCACGGGAACTCCTCATGCCCCTGTACGACAACATCCTCGACACCATCGGCAACACGCCGATCGTCAAACTGCACCGCATCGCGCCGAAGCACGTGACGCTGTATGCGAAGGTCGAATCCTTCAACCCCGGGGGTTCGGTCAAGGATCGTCTCGCGCTGGCGATCGTGCTCGACGCCGAGCGCAGCGGCGCGTTGAAGCCGGGCCAGACCATCGTCGAGGCGACCTCGGGCAATACCGGCATCGCCCTGGCGATGGTCGCCGCCGCGCGCGGCTATCCGTTCGTGGCGGTGATGACCGAAACCTTCTCGATCGAGCGCCGCAAGCTGATGCGCGCGTATGGCGCGAAAGTGGTCCTGACCCCGGCCGCCGAGCGCGGCACCGGCATGGTCCGCAAGGCCGCCGAACTGGCCGAGAAACACGGCTGGTTCCTCGCCCGCCAGTTCGACAACCCGGCCAACCCGGCCTACCACCGCAACACCACCGGCCCGGAAATCCTGCGCGACTTCGCCGGCAAGCGGCTCGACTATTTCGTCACCGGCTGGGGCACCGGCGGCACCCTCAGCGGCGCCGGCCAGGTGCTGAAGCTGGCGCGCCCCGACCTGAAGATCGTCACCTCCGAGCCCGCCGGCGCCTCGCTGTTGAGCGGCAACGCCTGGCAGCCGCACAAGATCCAGGGCTGGACCCCGGACTTCGTACCGGGCGTGCTCGATCGCGGCATCGCCGACGAAATCCGTCCGGTCGACGATGTTGTCGCGCGCGACACCGCGCGCCGTCTGGCCGCCGAGGAAGGCGTATTCGTCGGCATCTCCGCCGGCGCGACCGTCGCCGCCGCCCTGCAGGTCGCCGAACAGGCGCCGGAAGGTTCGGTGCTGCTGGCGATGCTGCCGGACACCGGCGAGCGTTATCTGTCGACCTTCTTGTTCGAAGGCGTGGCCGAAGGGTCCGACGACGAGTGGCTGGCTTCCCTGGATCGGGAGGAGTCGGTCGCGGCTTGAGCAACAGGCGGGGCGGAGCCGAGCGCGGCCCTCTGGCGCGCACGTGCCGCCGCGTCGGGATCGGCTTTCGCGCCGGCCCCGCCCCGCGCTTCTTCTATTCAGTAACGAGCATTAGCGGTAACCGGGCACCCGTAGGGCGGGGCTCACGACGGCGAGACGCCGGAAGCAGCGGTGGCGACTGCATCCGGAAGACGGCGGCGTGGGCTTCGCCCTACATCTTTGTGGGATGGTGCGGCGACGAGGCCGGAGCCCTCAGCCCCTCCCTGCTCTGCACTTCCTGCGGTCGCCAGCAGCGAAGAGGGGCTTGAAGCTGCGCGGTCGGCTGTGCCGCCGCTGGTAATGGAAGGCCACACGGATTCACCCCCGGACCGCGGACGTTTACCCTGTGCGCTTGCGGCACCCGCCGCGCGGAGCAGGCATGACCCAGTCCCACCCTACCGATCGCGACCTCGCCCGCCTGGAGTGGGCCCGCGCCGCGACCGGCGACGACCGCCTCGAACTCGTACGCGCTTCGTTCGACGCCGGTTTCCGCAGCTACTGGCGCGGCGCCACCACCGCCGCCGACGGCGCCGCATCGGGCACCGTCATCGTCATGGACTCCCCGCCCGAGCTCGAGGACGCGCGCCCTTGGCTGCGCATGCGCGAGGTCCTGCTCGCTGGCGGCGTGCGCGTGCCGGAGGTACGGGCCCAGGATCTCGAACACGGTTTCCTGCTGCTCGAAGACCTCGGCCGCGACACTTATCTGCAGGTGATCGACGAGAACAACGCCGACGCGCTGTTCGACGACGCCTTCACTGAGTTGCTGAAGATCCAGGCCCTGCCCTGCCCCGACGACTTGCCGCCTTACGACGAGGCCTTCCTCGCCCGCGAACTGCGTCTGTTCGACGAATGGTTCCTCGGCCGCCATCTCGGCATCGAGTTGAGCTGCGAGGACCTGGAACAGCTCGACCTGGCTTATCGCCGCATCCTCGACAACGTGCTCGCCCAGACTCAGATCTTCGTGCACCGCGATTTCATGCCGCGCAACCTGATGCCGGTGCCCGGCGGGGTGGCGGTGATCGATTTCCAGGGTGCGCTGCGCGGGCCGATCGCCTACGACCCGATCAGCCTGTTCCGCGACGCCTTCCTGAGTTGGCCGGAAGCGCGCGTCGAGGCCTGGCTCGCGCGCTATCACGCGCGCGCCACCGCCGCCGGCATCCCGCTGCCGGAGTTCGCGCGGTTCCGCCGCGACGCCGACTTCGCCGGCCTGCAGCGCCATATCAAGATCCTCGGCCTGTTCGCGCGCCTGCACCATCGCGACGGCAAGCCGAAGTACCTGGCCGACGCGCCGCGCTTCCTCGGCTACCTCGACGTGGTCCTGTCGCGTTACCCGGAACTCGCGCCGCTGGCCGACATCGTCGAACGCTACGTGCGCCCGGCCCTCACTGCGGCCGACCCGGCATGAAGGCGCTGATCTTCGCCGCCGGTCTCGGCGAGCGCATGCGCCCGCTGACCCTGCACACACCCAAGCCTTTGTTGAGCGCGGGCGGCAAGCGCCTGATCGAATGGCACCTGGAAAAATTCGCCGCGCTCGGCATCGACGAGGTCGTGGTCAACACCAGCTGGCTCGCGCCGCAGTTCCCCGAGACACTCGGCGACGGCGCACGCTGGGGCCTGCGCCTGCGCTATTCCTACGAAGGGCAGACCCCGCTGGAAACCGGCGGCGGCATGCTGCATGCGTTGTCGCTGCTGCAGGAAAACACCAGCCCGCAAGCGCCGTTCCTGGTCGCCAACGGCGACATCTGGACCGACTACGACTTCGCCGCATTGCCGCGCGAATTCGACGGCGATGCGCATCTGTTGCTGGTCGATAATCCGCCGCAGCATCCGCATGGCGATTTCCGCCTCGACGACGGACGCCTGCACAACCACGGCGAACCGCGCCTGACCTATTCCGGCATCGGCCTGTATCGTTCGTCTTTGTTCGACGATTGGCGCGCGCGACTCGGCGATGCCGCCGGCGCGCAACTGCAGCCGCCGCGTTTCAGCACCGTGCCGCTGCTGCGTGCCGCCGCCGAGGCCGGCCGCTTGAGCGGATCGCATCACGGCGGCCGCTGGACCGACGTCGGCACACCGGAACGACTGCAGCAACTCGACGCCGCGCTGACCGCGGCGGCGCACTACTGAACGCACCACCCGAACTTACCGCGCGGCCTGAACCACCGCAGCCACTCATCCCTGCGAACTGGAATCCCATGACCGCCGTACACCTCACCAAGACCAGCAAGTTCCTCAGCCTGGTGCTGCGCCACGAACCCGAAGCCATCGGCCTGAGCCTGGACGACAACGGCTGGGCCGACATCGACGAACTGATCCGCCTGGCCAATGCCGGCGGCAAGCCGGTGACGCGCGCGCTGATCGACGAAGTCGTGCGCGACAACGACAAGCAGCGCTTCGCGATCAGCGCCGACGGCACCCGCATCCGCGCCAACCAGGGGCACTCGATCGAGGTCGACCTGGCGCTGACCGCGCTGGAGCCGCCGGCGGTCCTCTACCACGGCACCGCGACCCGCTTCGCCAAGTCGATCCGAAACATTGGTCTGGTCAAGCAAAGCCGCCAGCACGTGCATCTGTCGTCCGACCCGGACACCGCGACCAAGGTCGGCAGCCGCCACGGCAAGGCCCTGGTGCTGTCGATTCGCGCCGGCGATATGCACGCACGCGGCCTGAGCTTCTTCCAATCCGAAAACGGCGTGTGGCTGACCGACGCGGTCGCGCCGGAGTTCATCGACTGGCCGGCCCAGGCTTGAAGCCATGCGGCTGCAGGCGATCCAGGGCGACATCACCCGCCTGAGCGTCGACGCGATCGTCAACGCCGCCAACTCCTCTTTGCTCGGCGGTGGCGGCGTCGACGGTGCGATCCATCGCGCGGCCGGCCCGGAGCTGGTGTCCGAATGCCGGCTGCTGGGCGGCTGCAAGACCGGCGAAGCCAAACTCACCCGCGGTTATCGATTGCCGGCACGTCACATCATCCACACCGTCGGCCCGGTCTGGCGCGGCGGCGAGCACGGCGAGCCCGAGCTATTGGCCGCGTGTTATCGCAATTCGCTGGCGGTGGCGGCGCGGCATGGGTTGGCGAGCGTCGCCTTTCCCTGCATCAGCACCGGCATCTTCGGCTACCCGGCCGATGCGGCCGCGCGAATCGCCATCGACACGGTGCGGGCGCATGCCGATGCGACGATCGAGGAGGCGGTGTTTTGTTGTTTCTCCGGCGCGGATCGGGCGTTGTACGAGGCGTTGTTGGGTTGAGCCGTGTCTGGCGGCCGTATGCCGGCGTCGGCGATGCGGCCGGCGCCTTAGCGGTGGTTGCAACCATCTCGCGTCGATGCCGGCAGCAGCCCGTCAGGGTAGGAGCGGCGCAAGCCGCGACCGCGTGGTTTCGGTCTTGCGGCGAATCAACCAAGCAAGATCAGGATCAAACGCCAAAAGCTTCCGCCACTAAAGCGGCGGGTTACTTTCTTTTGTCATAAGCAACAAAAGAAAGGTAACCAAAGAAAAATGCTTCTTTTTGAATCACAAGCCCGCACGAGCGATGCATACGCAGGGATTTTTCATACGGGACATCCTTGTCCCGATGAAAAACGGCCCGCATCCCTGCGGGCCGCCCTTCGGGTCTTCTGTTGCCTTCGCGAGTGCCAAGCGACGCACAGCAACAGCAACAGCAAGCTAACCGCAGACGCAGACGCAGACGCAGACGCAGACGCAGACGCAGACGCAAAGCAAAACACGCGCGCTCAGTCGCGATGCAACTTCGCATGTGATTCAAACGAAACCGCAACCGACAGTGGGTTCCCGGATCGGAGCGAATCGGGCCGGAGCGAGTCGGAAATCATCGCCAGCCGCGCCCAACCCAAGGCAGCGCCCTATTCGGCGCCCAAGGTCTGCCGCAAGAACGGCACGGTGATTCGCCGCTGCGCGGCGAGCGAGGCGCGGTCGAGTTTGTCGAGCAGGGCGGTCAGGCCGCCCAGGTCGCGGTCGACTCGCTTGAGCAGCCAATCCAGCGCGGCTTCGTCCAGGGCCAGGCCGCGGCGCTGGGCGCGTTGGCGCAGCACTTCGCCGCGGCCGGCGTCGTCGAGCGGGGTCAGCACGATGCGGGTGCACTGCGACAGGCGCGAGCGCAGGTCGGGCAGGCTC
Source organism: Lysobacter antibioticus (assembly GCF_001442535.1). Lineage (NCBI taxonomy): Bacteria > Pseudomonadati > Pseudomonadota > Gammaproteobacteria > Lysobacterales > Lysobacteraceae > Lysobacter > Lysobacter antibioticus. The sequence goes on from NZ_CP013141.1 coordinate 728,688, forward strand.
AAGGGGAGTTCGTCGGGGTTGTCGCGCGCGGCATAGATCAACGAGGCACCGGCGGCGCGCGCGCGGTTGTGGGTGTCGAACAAGGCGATCTCGTCGTCGCGATCGCCGGCGATCGCCTCGATGCCGTCCAGCGCCAGCAGGTCGTTGCCTTCGAGGGCGTACAGCGCATCGCGCAGGCGCCCGGCGGCCGCCATCAAGGGCAGATAGGCGGCGCGACGGCCGGCCGATTCGGCGGCGGCGCAGGCGCCCAGCAGCAGGTGGGTCTTGCCCACCCCGGCCGGGCCGGCCAGATATACCCAATCGGCGCCGGTCGGGTCGATATAGCCGGCGGTCTCCTGGGTCTGCGTGGCCAGGGCGCGCAACTGCGCGATCGCGCCTTCGGGCGCGTCGACATAGGTATCCAAACGCTGGTCCGGCGGATAGCGCAGGGCCAGCGGCAACTGCGGGACGCTCACTGCGTTTCGCGCTCCGCGCGGTCGGCTTGCTCCGCGTTGTTGTTCGCCGCGGGCTCGGCCGCGGCCTTCGGCACGACCGGCACGATCGCCGGGTCGAGCAGGATGGTCGGGTGATCGCCCGCATACAGGCGGCTATGGGTGTAACGCTCCTGCGCGTAACGCAACAGCACGTTGGCGACGGCGGCGACCGGCAAGGCCAGCAGCATGCCGAGGAAGCCGAACAGGGTGCCGCCGGCGAGCACGGCGAAGATCACCGCGACCGGGTGCAGGCCGATGCGATCGCCGACTAGCTTGGGCGTCAGCCAATAGCTTTCGACCACCTGGCCGACGCCGAACACCGCCAGCACGCCGGCCACGTATTTCCAGTCGCCGTACTGCACCAGCGCGGCGATCACGCCGAGGATGATGCCGCTGGCCGGGCCGAGATACGGAACGAAGGTCAGCAGGCCGGCGATGATGCCGATCAGGATGCCCAGGTCCAGGCCGACCGCCCACAGGCCGAGCCCGTACATCACGCCGAGCGCCAGCATCACCAGGAACTGGCCGCGCAGGAACGCGCCGAGCACGTCGCTGGACTCCTTGGCCAGGCGGCTCGCGGTGGCGAGGTGGTCGCGCGGGATCAGCGAGGCGACGCGCTCGACCAGGACGTCCCAGTCGCGCAGGAAGAAGAAGGTCAGCACCGGCAACAGGGCGATGTTGGCGATCAGGCCCATGATCGCGAAGCCCGAACGCGACAGATAGCCGAGCAACGTGGTGGCGACGCCGCCGGCGCGCTCCCAGTTGCTGCGCACCAGCTCGATCAGGTGGTTGAGGTCGAGCCAACTGCTGATCTCGAAGCCGCTGCGCTGTTCCAGCCACGGAATCGCGGTGGCGGTGAACCACTCGCGGTAGCGCGGCAACGACACGATCAAGGTCGAGATCTGGCGTTCGATCAGCGGCACCAGCAGCACCAGCACCAGGATCACCAGCAACGCCATCAGGCCGAACACCAGCGACACGGCGACGTTGCGCGAGCGGCCGGTGCGTTCGAGCCGGTCGACCCAGGGGTCGCCGAGCCAACCGAGCATGGCCGCGATCACGAACGGCGTCAGCACCGGCGCGAGCACCCACAACAACCAACATGCGCCGACGCCGAGCGCCGTCCATTGCAGGCGGCGCAGGAACAGGGCGATGTCTTCCAACGGGGCGCGTTCCATGTCAGCGCAGCCGGTACACGGGCGGCTGGCCTTCGAGGCCTTCCAGTGCTTCGAGGGTGTCGCCGCTATCGGCCATGCGCTTGAGGCCGGACAGGCCGGAGATCAGGTCGAGATCGAACTCGACGCTGTCGGGCGTGGCGCGCACCGGAGTCATCTTGCGGATCACCGCCAGCCCCTGCAGGTAGCCGGACAGGCGGATGTAGTCGTCGGCGCTGTGCAGGTTGGTGAACACCACCCGGTAGACGCCGGCCGGACCGGCCGCGCTGCGCTTGGCGTAGCGCTTCATCAGCGCGTCGGCCGCGCCGTCGGCGCCGCCGGCCATGACCTTGCGCGCATCGGGATCGGTGTTGGACCAGCTGCCCAGCACCTTGCCGCCGTCGACGAAGGTCCAGTCGCCCTTCCAGCCGCCGGTCTTGACCCGGTAAACCTTGCCGATCAGCTGCATCGGCGGGCTGTAGCGCGCCGAAGCGCGGGCCACCGCCGCGGCGTCGCCGCGCCAGATGGCGCCGACGCTGGCCTGTTCGGCGGCGTTGCCGCTCGGCAGGCCAAGGCGGTAGCCGCGGTCGATCGCGCGGTTCAGCGCCGAACGGGCGGCATTGACCTGGGGCAGGCCGACCAGACGCGGGCCGCTGCCGTCGTCGATCGCCATCCACAGCACCGGCTTGGGACGCGGCTGCGGCCAGATCGGCAGGCCGAGGGTCGAGGCCAGGGTTTCGACCTTGGCCTGGTCGAAATTGACCACCAGGGTGGTCTGGAAGGTCGGCGCGCCGGTCGAGCGCGACACGCCCTCGTCCTGGCGGTAGTCGTAGCCGGTGACGTAGTCCTTGGCCCGGCGCAGCTCCTGGCCGACGCCCGGCCGGCTGGCCGCGGCGCGGTCGCCGGACATCTTGCCCAGCACCTGGGCCAGGGCACGCGCCATGGCACCGTTGCGCTCGGCTTCGCCCTGGCCGTTGACCTGGACCTCGGCCGAGAACGGGCCCGCCGCCTCGGCGCGGTCGCCCTCGACGCGCTGCGCGGCGGCGGCAAAGCTCGCCAGCATCAGCGCTGCGACCACAAAACTCCGGATTGCCCGAACCATCGCCATCCTTAACTGTATGTAGAAAAACCGGCGTCCCGCTCGCCGTTGCAGGCGCGAGCCGGGCTGCGGGCCAGGCATCGCAGCGCTGGCCCACCACCGCGGGCGAAGGCCGTGCCCTCGCCCACCCTCGCCTCCTGCTTCGGTCCGGCGGTCGCGGGTGCGCTCCGCCGACGGTGCTCAAGGTCCGAAATGTTGCCGTAGTGGCGCCTGCACGTCCATTCGCGCGCCTGAACGGACCGGTTCAGGCAACGCCGCCGGAGCCCCCTCGCAGCCTTGGCGCGCGGCGGCTGCAGGTCAAACCGGTTCGGACGCCCCATGGCTGCTAAAATCCCACGTTTCCTTCCGCGACCGCCGGGGCCGCCGTGACCGCATCTCCTTCCGACACCTCCCCCAAGCCGCTGACCTACCGCGACGCGGGCGTCGACATCGACGCCGGCAATCAGGTCGTCGAACGCATCAAGCCCTTGGTCAAGCGCAGCTTCCGGCCCGAGGTGATGGGCGGCCTGGGTGGCTTCGGCGCCTTGTTCGATCTGTCCGGCAAGTACCGCGAGCCGGTCCTGGTCTCGGGCACCGACGGCGTCGGCACCAAGCTCAAGCTCGCCCAGCAGCTCAACCGCCACGACACCATCGGCATCGACCTGGTCGGCATGTGCGTCAACGACGTGCTGGTGCAGGGCGCCGAGCCGCTGTTCTTCCTCGATTACTTCGCCACCGGCAAGCTCGATGTCGACACCACCGTGGCCGTGGTCGGCGGCATCGCCAAGGGCTGCGAACTGGCCGGTTGCGCGCTGATCGGCGGCGAGACCGCGGAAATGCCCGACATGTATCCGCCGGGCGAATACGACCTGGCCGGCTTCACCGTCGGCGCGGTCGAGAAGTCGCAGTTGCTCGACGGCGCGCGCGTGCGCCGCGGCGACGTGCTGATCGGCATCGCCTCGAGCGGCCCGCACTCCAACGGGTATTCGCTGATCCGCCGCATCTTCGATCGCGCCGGCCGCCCCGGCGACGTCGCCGTCGGCGGCGTGCGCCTGATCGATGCGCTGATGGAACCCACCGCGCTGTACGTCAAGCCGGTGCTGGAACTGCTGCGCGCCAACGGCGGCGAGCACCGGATCCACGCCATGGCCCACATCACCGGCGGCGGCCTGACCGAGAACATCATCCGCGTGATCCCCGACGGCCTGGGCCTCGACATCCGCACCGCCACCTGGACCCTGCCGCCGGTGTTCGACTGGCTGCAGCGCGAAGGCGCGGTGCCGCGCGAGGAAATGTGGCGCACCTTCAACTGCGGCATCGGCTTCGTGCTGGTGGTGCCGGATGAAGCGGTCGCGGCGACCGAACGCGACCTGCAGCGCCTGGGCCTGGCCCATTGGCGCATCGGCGAAGTCGTCGCTCACTCCGAAGGCGAGCGCGTGCACATCGGCTGAGCCGAGCACGCGCAACACACCGAACGGCGGGCCAAGGCCCGCCGTTTTTTTTGCGGACTGCATTGCGGTTTCTTTCTCTGCAGCGCTCGGGTAGCGTGCGATGCATCTCACTTCGCAGAACCCGGACCCGATGACCGCAACGCCGGCAGGACGCATGAGCGTCGCCAAGAAATTCGCCCTGACCGTGGTGCTGGCGGTGTTCGCCCTGACCTGGATCGGCCCGACCAGCCCGTTCGAGCAGGGCATGCACAGCGTGCTGACCGTGCTCGGCCTGCTGTGGCTGTGGCGCCACGACCGCCGCTGGCCGCTGCGCGACGGGCATTACGTCGCGATCTGCGCCTTCATGGTCGCGCACTGCATCGCCGCGCGCTGGCTGTATTCCTACGTGCCCTACGACCAGTGGATCCAGTCGCTGACCGGCGGCTGGTCACTGGATCGCGCGCTCGGCTTCGAACGCAACCACTTCGACCGGCTGATCCATTTCCTCTACGGCGTCTGCTTCGCCCCGGCGGTGCGCGAGTACCTGCGCCAGCGCTGGCCGGCGCTGTCGCCGCGCCAGGCCTTCGTGCTCGCGGTGGCCGCGATCATGTGCACCAGCCTGATCTACGAATGGATCGAATGGGCGATCGCTCTGACCATGTCGCCGGAAGCCGCCGAGTCCTACAACGGCCAGCAAGGCGACGTCTGGGACGCCCACACCGACATGTTTCTTGCGACACTGGGCGCGCTCGCCGCCTGGCCGCGCGCGCGGCGCTGACGCCGCCGGCCGGCCCGCGATCGGGGTGTTCGATCAAGATCCGACCAAGACCAGGGGAAGGTATGTCCGAGTTCGATCCCACAGCCACCACCGCCGGCAGCCCCGACGCCGCGACCGATGCGGCGGATGCCTCGCAGTTGCATACGCTCAGCATCCTTTATTACGTGTTGGGCGGGCTCAACGCCTTCATGCTGTTGCTGGGCGTTGTGTTCATCGGGGCCATCGTCCTGATCGCGGCCCGGCAGCCGGCGGGCCCGGCCGCCTCGACCGGCGACACCCCGATGGCGGCCGGGATCGCGCTGCTCATGATCCTGGCCGGCTTCGTTTTCAGCGCGGTCTGCGCGGTGCTGCAGTTCATGGCCGCGCGGCGTTTGCGCGAACGCCGCAGCGCTCGCTTCTGCCAGGTCGTCGCCGGCCTGAGCTGTCTGTCGGTGCCGCTCGGCACCTTGCTCGGCGTGTTCACCTTCATCGTCCTGGCGCGTCCGTCGGTGCAGGCGCTGTTCGCCGCGCGCGATTGATCCGCCCATGTCGCCGCAAGCGCGGAATGCGGCCGCACCATCCCACCCAGGAGATCCATCCATGAATCAGGTTCCAGCCGCATCGGCAGTCGAAAACCCGCAGGACGCCTCGCAACTCAAGACGCTGAGCATCCTGTACTACGTGTTCGCCGCGCTGTATCTGCTGCCGCTGCTGGTCGCCTTCCTGTACGTCTTCATGGGCGCGGCGATCCTCAACGGCAGCGTGCATAGCCAACCCGGCGACGAGGTCGGCGGCTATGTTCTGATCGGCTTCGCGGTGGCGCTGTTCCTGGTGGCGATCATCGGCGGCAGCCTGACCTTCATCGCCGCGCGCCGCCTCGGCCAGCGCCGCAGCCGCACGCTGTGCATGGTCGTCGCCTGCATTTCCTGCCTGTCGGTGCCGCTGGGCACCGCGCTGGGCGTGTTCAGCCTGATCGTGTTGAGCCGGCCTTCGGTGAAGGCGCTGTTCGGCGAACGCTGATCGGAAGGTTTCGACATGGGAGCCGCCATGGTGCGATACAGCGACGGACTCGACGTCAGGATCGGCGACCAGGTCCTGTCCTACGAACTCAATCGCGGCACGATCGTGGCCCTGATCGACCGCGGCGAATACTCGGCGAAGTTCCCGCAAGCCGAATGGTCCTACCTCGAACGCGGCGTACTGGTCGAAACCGACTTCGGCGGGCTGGTGCACTACCCGAACGGTTTCAAGCACGACGAGCTGTCGTTGATCGCCCGGGCTCCGGACTTGGAATAAGCCGGGCGCATCGTCGGCAGCAGGCAACACCAGGCAGCACATCGAGCGCCCCCGGGCGGCTCGCGTATTTCATCAGCAGGAGCGAATCGATGGGCGCTTGGGGCATTAGCACGTTCGACAACGACGATGCGGCGGACTGGCTGGCCGATCTGTCGGACCACCAAAGCCTGGCCTTGGTGCGCGAGACGATCGCGGCCGCGCTCGACGCGGACGATTATCTGGAAGCACCGGAAGCCTCGACGGCGTTGGCCGCCTGCGAACTGATCGCCGCCGCGATCGGCCGCCCCTCGGCCGCGGCGCGCAAGCAGGAAACGCTGACCCGCTGGATCGCGCACCGCAAGCCTTCGCCGGATACCGCGCTCATCGCCGATGCGCTGCGCGCCATCGACCGCGTGCTCGGCCCGGAGTCGGAGCTGCGCGAGTTATGGGAAGAGACCGAGGACTACGCCGCCTGGCAGGCGGATGTCGTCCAATTGCGTTCGCGGCTGTCGCACTGAGGCATCGCCGTCGGTTGCGGCGCTCGCCGGCCTCCGCCCTCCAATCCCGCCCTCGCCCGCCGAACCCCTCACCGATCCAAACGCGGGCTATGGCGGCCTGACCCGCCATAGCCCGCTGCGTCCAGCCCGTTGGCTCCCCCGTCGGACCGACCGCACCCGCCTGCGCCGCGCGTTGCGCGCAGCGCCAGCGACCGCGCCGGACCGTCCGTGGCCGACGCGGGGCGGGCGGCATGTCCCTATGCCTCATCACCGGCCCGACCGGATCGCTGCCTGCATTCCCGCCCGTGAGACTCGCCTGGAGTCGCGGGACGTGCGCGCGCGATCGCGGGGGCCGCGAAGTTCATCGTCATCGCCGATCCGCCTCGCCCCTGCGCGGGCCGATGGATCGGCCGCGTCGGCATGCGAACGGGACTGAGCGTGCCCGATGCGCATGCCGACGCGCCCTGTCGACGCGATCGCGGTGCGTCCTTCCAGTGGACGAGCCCGGCGTTGACCGGGCCGACACCGCGTCGGCGACGTCGTCATTTAGCGTCGGCGCGCGTCGATTTGCGAGGAACGTTCAGGGACCGAATCGGGACGCGGCGGGAACGTTTCGCGGTCGGCGGCGATGACGAACAAACAAACCGCTAATAAAGTCACATCGCGATCGTGTCGCCCGACAAGTTCGCACCGATTCGTTCCCGCTTTGGTCCCCGAATTGCTTGGACGCGGCCTGGACGCGGTTCTTAGGCTGGGCCTCCATCGATCTTCGCCTACAGGGGGCGGACATGCGTACGACACTCAAAGCATTCATTCTCGCGGCCGCGTTGCTCGGCACGACCGCCATCGCCCACGACACCGACGGCACCTGCGCACAGGAAGGCGCGCGCATGACCGTGGTCGGCTCGTTCAACTTCAGCTCGCAGGACCTGCTCGACTTCCAACAGCGCGAACTCAGCGGCGGTATCCGGCTGCCGCCGGGCGGCATGTGCACGCCGAGCAGTTGCGGCATCGTCGACGACCATTGGGCGGTCGCGACCCGGCGCGCCTTCCAGTACTGCGAGCAGATCGCCCCGGGCAGCATCGCCCAGGTGACTTCGCCGGCCACCTACAACGACACCTTGCTGCACCACTCCGCCTACAGTTTCGGCCCGAACACCCCGAACCTGCAGGGCCTGTGCGTGCGTTGCCAAGTGCTCAGCGGCACGCCGATCAAGCTGACCCGAGCGGCGAAGGCGCTGCGGCCGTAAGCAGCGAAGCCGACCATCTGTAAACGGCGAAACCCATCGCTCGTAAGCGGCGAAACCCACCCGCCGTCATTCCCGCGGAGGCGGGAATCCAGAGACTTCAGAGGGATGCCCCGATAAAGCCTCGGATCCCCGCCTTCGCGGGGATGACGGATGGAGCAGTCGCGCGAACCGGGAATTCGTCCCTTGGGCCGGGCGCCAACTGTCGACCGCGCCGCTACGCGCCGGTGTTTCGTGCGCCTGCAGGATGCCGCACTAGATGAATAGAGATTCGCTCACACCAGCGCGTGGCGTCGCGTATAGGTCAGTACGGTATCGACGTGCTTTTGCAGTTCGCTGCGCACCGATTCTTCCAGCGGACACTCGGCCAGCACGTAATAGCCCGAGCGCAACACGTCGCGCCAGCGCGGCTGGCGCGGCAGCTTCGACAGGCTCAGATAACGCTCCATCGCCCGCGCCCGCAAACGGCCGTCGTCGACGGTGACGCGCCAGATCCGGCTTTTCTCGGCCAGCTCCAGCCGGCCGTGACCGGTACTGCGTTCCCAGGCTTCGACCACCGCCAGCATCAACTCGACCAGGGCGCGGCGGAACGACGAGCGCATCGCCTCGTTGGCGGTAGCGTCCAGGGCCGAGGCGGCCTCGACGTCGGCCAGCGCTTCGACCGCACCCGTGTCGATACCGACCGGCTCCAGGCCGACGCGTTCGGTCTGCTCGGCGCCGAGCGCGTCCAGGCCGAGCACGATCAAACCCTCGCCCTGCCCGGTTTCACTGAGCTGCACGCGCAAGGCGCCGCTGCTGAGGCCGAAGTCGAGCCGCTGCGAGGCCGAGGACTCGTCGAGCCGTTCCATCGCCTGGGCGAAGCGCGAGGCGTCCGACTCGCCGAGCAATTCGCCGAATGCTCGGCCGGGCAGGCTTTCGCCCTCATGACCGAGCAATTGCCCGGCACTGCGGTTGGCGGCGAGCACCTGGCCGGCGGCGTCGAGGATCAGCACCGCGTCATCGCGGCTGTCGAGCGCGGCCTGCAGACGCGTGCGGTCGACGCCGAGTTCGGCGGCGGCGCGACGGTAGTACTCCACTTCCTCGGCCAAGCGCGCCTGCCGCGCCGCTTCGGCGAGCCGCGCGCGCTGTTGCCGGCGCAGGAAGAACACGATCAAGCCGAGCAAGGCCGCGACCGCCGACACCGCGGTAAGCCACAAGGCCAGCGTGCGTTGCCGCAGACTGAGTGCGCGCACTTCGTTCTCCACGGCGAGCGCGGCGATGGTGCGGTCGCGCTCGGCGGTCTCGAAGCGGACCTGCATCCACTTCATCTCGCGGTCGTAACGCGCCTCGCGCAGAGTGCGCGCGGCGACCTCGGACTCGCGCAAGATCGCCAGCGCGCGCGGCCATTCGCCCAAGGCTTCGTAGGCATCGGCGAGTTCGGCCAACAGCGCCGGCCGGTCGCTGTCCTGCGCCGGCAAGCTCGACAAGGCATCGCTCAGGCGCAGTTGCGCCGCACGCGCTTGCCCGGACAAACGCGCCGCGCGTGCGGCCTGCAATTGCAGCGGCGCCGGCGGCCGCACGCCGTCCTCGGCGGCGAGGGCGAGACCGCGTTCGGTCCAATCGCGCGCCTTCGCCAGATCGCCGCGCAGGATCGCGGCGCGGCCGAGTTCGGCCAGCGCGCGCAGTTGGTAGGTGCGTTCGCCGGCTTTGACGAACGCGGCCAAGGCTTGTTCCAGCAGACCTTCGGCGCGTTGCGTATCGCCCGAATCCAGAGCCAACACGCCCATGCTCTGCAGCACGTGGGCGGCCTCGATCGGATTGTCGACGCGACGGAACTCGGCCAATGCCTGATCGTAGTGACGCGCGGCGTTGTCGGTCGCGCCGAGGTCGCGGTAGATGTCGGCGATGTTGTTGAGCACCGGCCCCAAGGCCGGCTCGCGCGCACCGCGCTGAATTTCCAGACTCGACAGGAATGCCTGCAAAGCGCCGCGATAGTCGCCGAGCCGCCGCAGCGAGGCGCCGATGTTGTTCCAGCTCTTGGATTGCGCCGGGCGATCTTGCTGACGCTTGGCGATCTGCAGCGCCTGGTGGAACTTGCCCAAGGCTTCGACCGTGCAGTCCTGGCGGTAATCGAGCACGCCGCGACGGCGCACGAGTTCGTAGTCGACCTGCCAACCGGCGTCGGCGCCGGCCACGGCCTGCGCGCAATCGAGCGCACCGGCCGCTGCGGCGAAATCGCCGCCGCGCGAGCGCTGGTCGCCGGCCTCGTACAGTGCTGCGAGCGCATGCGCGCGATCGCCGCCGGGCGCCAGGCCATAGCGTCGCGAGCACTCATCCGCGTCGGGCAGCGCCGCGCTCGGCTGCGACGGTCGACACGCCGCGTTTGCGTCGGCCTGCGCTGCCGCCGCCGGCGTGTTCAACAGGAAACTGGTCAGTACCGCAAAAGCCCAACGCCTCGAACTGTCCTTGCCCACGCCCCGCTCCCGGCTGCCGCTATCGGCAGCTTTGCCGATCCGGCGCTGAAGCGGAAGCGATGGCGTTGGAGAAAGTCTCCATCGGTCCCGCTCGTTTAGCGCATCCGGTCACAATGGCCCGGGGCTTCATCGACATTCGTACATTCGCAGCAGCGCTCCTTTGCCTCCGTCCTGGCCTTCTCGTTCTTGCGGTCCTCCGCCCGCTTCAAGCGGGAGGGGGGCGGGAGTAGCCGCTTCCAGGTAGGAGCGGCGCAAGCCGCAACCGCGCCGTCGCCGAGCGCCCTTCCGGACGATCGCTGCGGCACGCCTGCGCTGGCACATTCCACCTCCCCGTCCCCGCCAACCGCCAGATCGCGCACCCGGCGAATCGCTTAAAATGCCGGCCTGTCTCGACCTGATGGCCCGCAATGTCCCAGCCGCTCCCCCGGATCGCCGTCCTCGCATCGGGCCGCGGCAGCAATCTGCAGGCCGTGCTCGACGCCATCGCCGCCGGCCGGCTGGCCGCCGAAGTGGTCGGGGTGTTCTCCGACAAGCCCGGCGCGGCCGCCCTGGAGCGCGTGCCCGAGGCCATGCGCTGGTCGGTCTCGGCCAAGGCCTACCCAAGCCGCGAGGCCTTCGACGCCGATCTCGCCGATGCCGTCGCCGCCTGCCGGCCCGATTGGATCCTCTGCGCGGGTTATCTGCGCATCCTCGGCACGGCCTTCGTCGAGCGTTTCCGCGGGCGCACGATCAATATCCATCCCTCGCTGTTGCCGAAGTTCCGCGGCCTGCACACCCATGCCCGCGCCCTCGCCGAGGGCGAGCGCGAACACGGCGCCAGCGTCCACTTCGTCATTCCCGAACTCGACGCCGGCGCGGTCATCGCCCAGGCGGTCGTCGCGATCGAATCCGGCGATACGCCGGAGACCCTGGCGCAGCGCGTGCTCGGGGTCGAACACCCGTTGTTGCTCGCGGTAATGAGACTGGCCGCCAGTGGCCGCCTGGCTGAACACGGCGCAACCGTCACCCTCGACGGTCATCCGCTATTTACGCCGCTGCGTTTAGATTTCGCCGGCGATCTGACCCACCCGGCCACCGGCCTGGCGGCCTGAACTCCGCACCCCGCGCACGGGTCGAACGCGTTCCGCACACGCCCTCCACGCGCTGCACTCGAGCCCCTCCAGGATCTTCGCGTCGCCCATGAAGTCCCACCTGCCCCTGCTCTTGGCCGTGCTGATCGGCGCGGCCCTCCCCGGCAGCGCCTTGGCGCTGGAACCGTTCGTGGCCAATTACCAGGTCTTCAACAGCGGCAAGGCGCTCGGCGACGCGACCATGCAGGTCAAGCCCGAGGGCGGCCACTGGCGCATCGACCTGAACATCCATGCCGAACGCGGCATGATGGGCCTGGCCGGCGCCGCCGCCCAGCAAAGCACCTTGTTCGAAACCGCCGGCGAAGGCTACCGCCCGCTCAGCCAGACCATGGTCCGCAAGGTCCTGTTCTCCAAGCGAACGATCAACGGCGTCTACGACTGGAACAAGCGCAGCGCGCAGTGGAGCGGCGACGTCAAGGAACACCGGCGCAAGCCGATCCCGCTGGCCGACGGCGACATGAGCGGCCTGCTGATCAATCTCGCCGTGGTCCGAGACGCCCAACCCGGCAAGACCCTGAATTACCGCTTCGTGGATTCCGGCCGTGCCCGCCCCCATCAATACCTGGTGGCCCAGGAGCTGGAAGGCGTCAAGGTCGACGATATGAGCTTCAACGCGATGCGCGTCAACCGCGTGCAGAGCGGCAACGAGGAAACCTCGATCTGGGTGGTCGACGGCGTTCCCACCCCGGTGCGCATCCTGCAGCGCGAAAATGGCCAGGACACGTACGATCTGCGTCTGGTCGAATACAAAGGAGTCAATGAGTAATGACGACGACCCAAACGAATAGTCGAATCCCCAAGATTCGTTTTGCATTGCTCGCTGCCGCGCTGACCCTCGCCAGCGCTCCGGCGCTCGCGGTCAAACCGTTCAGCGCCGACTATTCGGCCAGCTACATGGGCATGCAGGGCAACGGCCGCATGACCGTCGCCGCCGCCGGCGCGAATCGCTGGAAGTACAGCCTGGCGGTGACCAGCCCGCTGGCCAACCTGCAGCAGTCGACCGTGTTCGAGGAAAAGGCCGGTCAGTTGCGCCCGATCAGCGGCAGCGACAGCAGCAAGGTGCTGACCAAGAACAAGAACAAGAACGCGACCTACGACTGGGCGCGCGGCGTGGCCACCTGGACCGGCGACGTCAAGCCCGACCGCGCCGGCCCGATCAAGCTGGAGACCGGCGATCTGGACGCGTTATTGATCAACCTCGCGTTGGTGCGCGACGCCCCCGCCGGCAAGCCGATGAGCTACCGCATGGTCGAGGACGGCCGGGTCAAGCAACTGACCTACACCGTCGAAGGCAAGGAAGCGATCACCGTCGGCGGCAAGTCGCAGCAGGCGACCAAGCTGGTCAGCAAGAACGGCGACAAGGAAACCATCGCCTGGGTCGTCCCCGGCATGCCGGTGCCCGCGCGCATCCTGCAGCGCGACAAGGGCGCCGACGCGATCGACCTGCGCGTGCAGTCGGTGCGCTGAGGCCTTAGTTACGCCGGCATCGCCTCGTTGCGATACAAGAAAGCCCCGCTTCGGCGGGGCTTTCTTGTTGGGGCGATCGATTCGACCCAACCCTTGCGAGGGTTCGCAAACGCCCGCTTACACCCGGCGGATCTTCGCGCCCAGCTTGGACAGCTTGGCTTCGATGTTCTCGTAGCCGCGGTCGAGGTGGTAGATGCGGTCGATCGTGGTTTCGCCCTGCGCCACCAGGCCGGCCAGGATCAACGACGCCGACGCGCGCAGGTCGGTCGCCATCACCGGAGCGCCGCTGAGCTTGGGCACGCCGCGGATCACCGCGGTGTGGCCGTCGACGCGGATGTCGGCGCCCAGGCGCAGCAGTTCGTTGACGTGCATGAAGCGGTTTTCGAAGATCGTCTCGTTGATCACGCCCACGCCTTCGGCCACGCAGTTGAGCGCCATGAATTGCGCCTGCATGTCGGTCGGGAACGCCGGGTACGGCGCGGTCACCATGTCGATGGCGCGGGCGCGGCGGCCGCCCATGTCGAGGGTGATGCGGTCGCCGTCGACTTCGATCTGGGCGCCGGCATCGCGCAATTTGTCGAGCACCGAGTCGAGCGTGTCGGCACGGCTGTGGGTGACGGTGATGCGGCCGCCGGTCATCGCCGCGGCGACCAGGAAGGTGCCGGTCTCGATGCGGTCGGGCAACACGTCGTGGCTGCCGCCGTGCAATTTTTCGACGCCATGCACGACGATCCGGCCGCTGCCGGCATGCTCGATGTTCGCGCCCAGGGCGTTGAGGCAATCGGCCAGGTCGACGATCTCGGGCTCCATCGCCGCGTTTTCGAGCACGCTGGTGCCCTCGGCGAGCACCGCGGCCATCAGCACGTTCTCGGTGCCGGTGACGGTGACCACGTCGAAGACGAAGCGCGCACCCTTCAATCGGCCCTTGCGCTGCGCCTTGATGTAGCCGTTCTCGACGGTGATCTCGGCGCCGAGCGCCTGCAGGCCCTTGATGTGCTGGTCGACCGGGCGCGAACCGATCGCGCAACCGCCCGGCAGCGAGACTTCGGCTTCGCCGTACTTGGCCAGCAGCGGGCCGAGCACCAGCACCGAGGCGCGCATGGTCTTGACCAGCTCGTACGGCGCGACATGGCTGTTGACCGTGGTCGGGTCGACCGTGATCGTCGCGCCCTCGCTGCTCACGCCGGCGCCGAGTTCGCCCAACAGCTTGGCGGTGGTCAGCACGTCGTGCAGTTGCGGCACGTTGCGGATCGTTACCGGCGCGTCGGCCAGCAAGGTCGCGCACAGGATCGGCAACACGGCGTTCTTGGCGCCGGAAATCTGGACTTCGCCATTGAGCGGCTGCCCGCCTTCGACCACGATTTTTTGCATTTAGGGAGCCGGGTATGGGAAATGGAGAATCAGTAATGGTAAGAGCAGACGGCCGGGGACGGGTGAGGTCTCGGTGAAGTGCCGCCTTGGGCGGATCGCAGGTTCGGCACGGGCCCGCCGGCGAGCGGTGCACGCACGGCCGCTTCAGCGATTGCCGGCCTCTTCGGGCGTCAGGGTCTTCAGCGCCAGGGCGTGGATCTCGCCGCCCATGCGCTCGCCCAGGGTCGAATAGACCAGGCGGTGGCGGGCCAACGGCAGCTTGCCGCGGAAGGCCTCGGCGACCACGGTGGCCTCGAAGTGGACGCCGTCGTCGCCGCTCACTTGCGCTTGCGCGCCGGGCAGGCCTTGTTCGATCAGGGTGCGGATGGTTTCGGCGTTCACTACTCGAGCCTCTGGGTGATGCGGCCCGTCGCGCGGACCAAGGATGAAGCGGCAATGCGGACGACGCAGACGCGCTGCGTAGGCCGGAAGCCGGCTGAATGCGGGGTGGCCGCCGCCCGGGCAGGATCTGCCGCAGGGGACGGCGCTGGGCGGACGAACCGCTTAGAATTGACGGATTAGCCTAGCGGAAAGCCTTCCGGTCCGAAATGGCGACCTTCGAAACGGCCACTCTATGACCAGCACCGCACGCCCCGCCCTCGATCCCGCCTTCCTGCAATCGCCCGCGGCGCAGGCCGGCCTGGCCCAGAGCGGCCGGCGCGTGTTCGAGATCGAGGCCCAGGCCCTGGCCGCGGTCGCGGCCCGCATCGACGGCGATTTCACCGCCGCCTGCCGCCTGGTCCTGGCCGCGCACGGCCGGGTGGTCTGCACCGGCATGGGCAAGTCCGGCCATATCGCCCGCAAGATCGCCGCGACCCTGGCCTCGACCGGCACCCCGGCCTTCTACGTCCACCCGGGCGAAGCCGGCCATGGCGACCTGGGCATGATCACCGACGCCGACGTGGTCCTGGCCCTGTCCTACTCGGGCGAAAGCGACGAAGTGCTGATGCTGCTGCCGGTGCTCAAGCGCCAGGGCAACCGCCTGATCGCGATGACCGGCCGGCCGCAGTCGACCCTGGCGCGCGAAGCCGACGTGCACCTCGACGTCAGCGTGCCGGCCGAGGCCTGCCCGCTCGACCTGGCGCCGACCTCCAGCACCACCGCCTCGCTGGCGATGGGCGACGCCCTCGCCGTCGCCCTGCTCGAGGCGCGCGGCTTCACCGCCGACGACTTCGCCCGCTCGCACCCGGCCGGCGCGCTCGGCCGGCGCCTGCTGCTGCACATCACCGACATCATGCATGCCGGCGAGGAAGTGCCGCGGGTCCATGCCGATGCCAGCATCAGCGAGGCCCTGGTCGAGATGAGCCACAAGCGCCTGGGCATGACCGCCATCGTCGACGACGCCGGCTGCCTGATCGGCCTGTACACCGACGGCGACTTGCGCCGCACCCTCGACGACGCCGGCGTGGACCTGCGTTCGACCCGCATCGCCGAGGTCATGACGCGCTCGCCCAAGACCATCGGCGCCGACGCGCTCGCGGTCGAGGCGGCGCAGCTCATGGAAACCCACAAGATCAGCGGCCTGCTGGTCGTGGACACTGAACGCCGCGTGGTCGGCGCCCTCAATATTCACGACTTGTTGCGTGCGAGAGTGGTTTAACGGCCGGGAGTCGTGAATAGGGAATCGGGAATCGCACAGCGGTTCTCGACCCGTCCAGATCGCTGCTACCCGCTTTCCGATTCTCCATTCCCGATTCCCGATTCCCGACTCCAAGCCCCATGCCCTACAGCCACCTCAACGATTACCCCGCTGAAATCCGCGAACGCGCCGCCCGCATCCGGCTGGCCTGCTTCGATGTGGACGGCACGCTGACCGACGGCCGCCTGACCTACGACAGCGAGGGGCGCGAGCTCAAGAGCTTCCATGTGCAGGACGGCCAGGGCCTGTCGCTGCTCGGCAAATTCGGTATCGCCGTGCATTTCGTCACCGCCCGCGGCGGCGTCATCGCCGCCCAGCGCGCGGCCGAGCTCGGCGCCACCGCCCACGGCGACGTCGCCGACAAGCTCGCCTGCGTGCAGCAGATCGCCGCCGGCCTGGGGCTGTCGCTGGACCAGGTCGCCTTCATGGGCGACGACCTCGCCGATCTCAAGATCCTGCCCCACGTCGGCCTGTCGGTCGCCCCGGGCAATGCCCACCCCTGGGTGCGCGAGCGCGTGCACTGGCGCACCGTGGCGCGCGGCGGCGAAGGTGCGGCGCGCGAACTGTGCGATCTGCTGCTCGGCGCACAAGGCCATGCCGAGCGCGTGCTGACCGGTGCGCTCGGATGAGCTGGCGCGGCATGCTGACCCTGATCCTGATGGCCGCCGCGGCATTGAGCGGCTGGGCGCTGTGGTCGCAACGCGACAAGAACAACGGCGACGGCCGCACCGAGGCGCGCCCGGACTATGTGCTCAACCAGTTCGAGGCGGTCGTGCTCAACAAAGAGGGCAAGGAATCGTTCACCTTGCGCGCGCCCAAACTGACCCGCGATCCGGACGAAAAGACCCTGGACGTCACCACCCCGCTGTTCCTGATCCCGCCGAAGGCCGGCGGCAACGGCGGGCCGTGGGAAGTGCGCTCGCAGCGCGGTTGGGTCAGCGCCGAGGGCGACGAAGTGCGCCTGCGCGGCCAAGTCAAGGCCGACAGCACCAATGCCGCCGGCAAGGCGATCAATATCTCGACCGAGGAACTGAACGTGTTCCCCGACACCAACAAGGCCACTTCGGCCGTTCCGGTCAGGTTGATTCAGCCCGGCACTATAATGACAGGCTCGGGACTGCAGGCCGATCTCGAAACCAAGAACGTCACCATCCCCAACGTCAAGGTCCGCTATGAAGCGAAAGCCCGCTAACTGGCCGGCGCTGTGCCTGGTCGCCCTTCTGCTGGCGCCGGCGGCCGCGCTCGCACGCTCGTCGGACCGCAACCAGCCCATGGATGCCGGCGCCGACCGCAGCGATTGCTCGGTCAGCTCCGACTCCGGCCCCTGCGTGCTCACCGGCAACGTCAAGATCACCCAAGGCACCTTGATCATCAATGCCGCCAAGGCCGACATCAAGCGCGCCGACGGCGACATCAGCTTCGTCACCCTGACCGGCTCGCAGGCGACGCTGAAGCAGGAGCTCGACGACGGTTCGCCGTTCAACGGCCGCGCCAACAAGATCGAGTACGACATGCCGAAGGACACCATCGTCCTGACCGGCAATGCCTACGTCGACAAGAACGGCGACACGATCAAGAGTGAGCGCATCGTCTACAACTCCAAGACCGGACAGGTCGAGAGCGGCGGCACCGGCGGTCGCGTCAACATTCGTATGCAGCCCAAGAGCAAAACCGCCGCCCCGGCCAAGGGAGGCGGCTGATGCTGGTCGCACAAGGCCTGCGCAAGGCCTACCGCTCGCGCGAAGTGGTGCGCGACTTCGGCCTGACCCTAGACGCGGGCGAAGTGGTCGGCCTGCTCGGCCCCAACGGCGCCGGCAAGACCACCTGTTTCTACATGATCGTCGGCCTGGTGCCGGCCGATGCCGGCCAGATCGTCCTCGACGGCAAGGACATCACCTCCGAACCGATGTACGCCCGCGCCAAGTACGGCGTCGGCTACCTGCCGCAGGAACCCTCGGTGTTCCGCAAGCTCAGCGTCGCCGACAACCTGCGCCTGGTGCTGGAACTGCGCGACGACCTCGACCGCGCCGGCATCGAGCGCGAGCTGGCCAGCCTGATGGACGAGCTGCAGGTGACCCACGTCGCCGAGCAGCTCGGCGCCAGCCTGTCCGGCGGCGAGCGCCGCCGCGTCGAGATCGCCCGCGCCCTGGCCGCCCGCCCGCGCCTGATGCTGCTGGACGAACCCTTCGCCGGCGTCGACCCCATTTCGGTCGGCGAGATCCAGCGAATCGTGCGCCATCTCAAGAATCGCGGCATCGGAGTGTTGATCACGGACCATAACGTCCGTGAAACCTTGGGCATTTGCGACCGGGCGTATATCCTGAACGACGGTGGCGTGCTCGCGCAGGGGGCTCCGGACGCGCTGCTGGCCAATCCCGATGTCCGCCGTGTCTATCTGGGCGAGCAGTTCCGTCTGTAACCTAGCGGTTGCCGGGCGCGGACGGCGCCCACGACGCGCGGCCCGGGCCGACAGCCATCTCAGGTCGCGTTAGCAATCGATGATGAAGCCCCGCCTCCAAGCCTCGCTCGGACAACAGCTGGTGATGACGCCGCAATTGCGGCAGGCGATTCGCCTGCTGCAGCTGTCGGCCGTCGAACTGGAAGCCGAACTGGCCACCGCGATCGAGAGCAATCCGCTGCTCGACTGGACCGATCCGTCCGCGGTCAACGAAGACGAGCCGCGTCCGCCGCCGAGCACCGAGGAAGGCGCCGAGGCGCCGACCGCCGAGCCCGAATGGACCATGGACGACGGCGAGACCTGGTACGAACGGGTCGGCCCCTCCGACAACAGCGATGAAGACTCGCCCGCGGCCGAACAGGTCGCCGAGGCCGAGACCCTGCACGACCATCTGCTGTGGCAGTTGCACCTCAGCCCGCTGTCGCAGCGCGACCGCAGCATCGGCGTGGCCCTGATCGAGGCGATCGACGACGACGGCTATCTGCGCGAAAGCCTCGCGGCGATCGTCGAATCGCTGGCGATGGGCGCCAGCGAGGAAGAAGTCGCGACCGTGCTGCACCAGGTGCAGCGCTTCGACCCGGTCGGCTCCGGCGCGCGCTCGCTCAGCGAGTGCCTGAGCCTGCAGCTCAACACCTTGTCCGACGACACCCCCGGCAAGGCCCTGGCCCTGGTGATCGCCGGCGAACCGCTGGAACGTCTGCCGCGGATCGGCGCGGCCGGCCTGGCCAGCGAACTCAAGCGCGACATCGCCGAGGTCGAAACCGCGGTGCAGTTGCTGCGCTCGCTCGATCCGCGCCCCGGCGCACAGATGGGCGCGATCTCCACCGATACCTACGTCACCCCCGACGTGGTGATCTGGCGCCAGAACGGCCTGTGGCGCGTGGCGCTGTCGGAAGCGATGCGCCCGCGCATCTCGATCCATCGCGGCTACGAAAGCATGATCCGCCACGCCAACGCCTCCGATGCCAGCTATCTGCGGGGCCATCTGCAAGAAGCGCGCTGGCTGCTCAAGAGCCTGGAAGCGCGCGGCGACACCCTGCTCAAGGTGGCGCGCTGCCTGCTCAAGCAACAGGCCGGCTTCCTCGAATTCGGCGACAGCGCGCTGCGCCCGCTGACCCTGCGCGAGGTCGCCACCGAAGTCGGCCTGCACGAATCCACGGTCTCGCGCGCGATCGCCCGCAAGTACGCGCGCACCCCGCGCGGGACCATGCCGCTGCGCGCTTTCTTCGCCTCCGGCATCGACACCGGCTCCGGCGGCGAGGCCTCCAGCACCGCGATCCAGGCCATGATCCGGCGCCTGATCGAAGCCGAGAACCCGCGCAAACCCTTGTCCGATGCGCGCCTGGCCGAAACCCTCAAGGCCACCGGCGTGCCGGTCGCACGCCGCACCGTGGCTAAGTACCGCGAGGCCATGAGCATCCCCTCGTCGCAAGAACGCGTGCGCATGGGCTGAGCCCGCCAAATTCCGCAAAATCGCCGGAATTCGGCTTTAATTCCCCAGCGAATCAGCGACTTAAGCCTGGCATACGACCAATGTTGCGGTCTTGCCACTTGCACCTGGAACTGAGCGTGAGATGCTGGAATCCCTGGCCCCGGCCAGGGCGTCAATCAGGCTCCGAAGCCCGCCGACGAGCGACGGCCCGGAGCCCAGTCTGCATTCTCCCGCGACGTGAAGGAGGTCTCCGATGCGTATCGAAACCCACGGCCAGCAACTGGAAGTCACTGCAGCCCTGCGTGACTATGTGGAAACCAAGCTGGCCCGTCTGCAGCGCCATTTCGACCAACCCTTCGACGTGCGTACCCAGCTCAGTCTCGACAAGCCCGACCATCGCGCCGAGGCCACCGTTCTCATCGCCGGCCGCACCCTGCACTGCGATGCCGCCGCCATCGACATGTACGCCGCCATCGATCTGCTCGCCGACAAGCTCGACCGCCTGCTGATGAAGCACAAGAGCAAGCAAGTCGACCATCACCGTGGCGAAAGCCTCGCACGCAATGGCGAATTCGTAGGCTGAACCCGGCCCCCGGGACCCGGTCATCGATCCAGACACGCTGTCATGCCGCTTTATGAATTATTGAGTGCGGAACGGGTCGCGATCGTGGTCGAACCCGGCGATCGCAACACCGTGCTCGATGTCGCCGCACGCATGCTCTGCGACGGCAATGCCTCCACCGCGTTCGCCCTGCGCGCAAGCCTGGGCGAACGCGAACGCCTCGCCAGCACCGCCATCGGCCACGGCGTCGCCATTCCGCACGCGCGCACGCCCTTGTTCGAAAACAGCCGCGGCGCCTTTCTAAGATTGGCCCAACCCATCGATTTCGGTGCCATCGACGGGCACCCGGTCGACCTGGTCCTGGCCATGGCCATTCCCGAGCACCACGTCCAGCAACATCTGCAGTTGCTGGCCGAGCTGGCCGAACGCTTCGCCGATAACGGCTTTCTCGATCGATTGCGCACGGCGCCGAACGTCGCCGAGCTGAGCTATCGCCTGCTCGACCACGTGCGCCGCAGCGCGGCCTGAGCGTACTGATCTGAGCCGTACTGATCCGGGCCCCGCTCGTTCCCCGAGCCGCTGAGCCGCCCCATCGGCTCGCCCGCCCTGCCTGCCTCACATCGCGCCGCGGATGCGATCGGCCCCGCGCCGATGCGGACACTGCCGTCGCTTTGCTCGTAAACTTCCGCCCATGAGCAAGAGCATCCGTGCAGGCGAACTGTTCGAACAGCAACGCGAGCGCCTCGCCCTGCGCTGGGTGGCCGGCCAACGCGGCGACGGCCGCCTGGTCGAGGCGGTCAATACGGTCGCGCGGCGCCCGTCCCTGGCCGGCTATCTCAATGCGATCTATCCGAACAAGGTGCAGATCCTCGGCACCGAAGAGCTGACCTGGCTCGACGGTCTGGACTCGCGGCTGCGCTGGGAAACGATCGAGAAGATCATCCAGTTCCGGCCCCTGGCCCTGGTCATCAGCAAGGACCAGCCCTGCCCCGAGGACCTGCGCATCGCCGCGGAGGAAACCGACACCCCGTTGTGGGTCTCGCCGCGCCGCGGTCACGAGCTGCTCAATCACCTGCAATACCATCTGGCGCGCGCGCTGGCGCCGCAGATCACCCTGCACGGGGTGTTCATGGAGATCTATTCGATCGGTGTGTTGATCACCGGCGAATCCGGATCGGGCAAGAGCGAACTGGCGCTGGAACTGGTGACGCGCGGCCACCGCCTGGTCGCCGACGACGCGCCGGAATTCACCCAGATCGCGCCCGACGTGCTCGACGGCACCTGCCCCGACATGCTCCAGGACCTGCTCGAAGTGCGCGGCCTGGGCGTGCTCAACATCCGCCAGATGTTCGGCGACACCGCAGTCAAGAACAACAAATACCTGCGCCTGATCGTGCACCTGACCAAGCCGATGAGCGAACCGCTGCCGGCCGGCATGGAGCGCCTGACCGGCGACACCGGCATCCGCCGCGTACTCGACCTCGACGTGCCGATGATCACCCTGCCGGTCATGCCCGGCCGCAACCTCGCCGTGCTCACCGAAGCGGCGACGCGGCTGCACAGCCTGCGCATGAAAGGCCTCGACCCGGCCGCGGCCTTCATCGCCCGGCACAGCAACTTCCTGGAGCGCGGCGAATCGTGAGCAACTCCCCCTTCGACACCGCCTCGGCCGCCGAGAGCAACGCCTTCACCCTGGTCATCGTCAGCGGCATGTCCGGCTCGGGCAAGTCGGTGGCGCTGAACACCTTCGAAGACCTGGGTTTCTACTGCGTCGACAACCTGCCGGCGGAACTGCTACCGCAGTTCGTGCAGAACGTGATCAAGGCCGAGGAAGGCATGCCGACCAAGCTCGCGGTCGGCATCGACGTGCGCAATCGCCATAGCGACCTGGCCAATATTCCCGAATGGCTGTCGGCGGTGGGCGCGCTCGGCGCCGATCCCAGGCTGGTGTTCTTCGAGTCCAGCGACGGCGTGCTGCTCAAGCGTTATGCCGACACCCGCCGCCGCCATCCGCTGAGCCAGTTCGGCCTGGCCCTGGCCGATGCGATCTCGCTCGAGCGCCAAGTGCTCAAGCCGCTGCGCCAGATCGCCGATGCGATCGTCGACACCAGCGAGCTCAACGTCCATCAGTTGCGTCGCCACGTCATCACCGAATTCGCGATGGGCGGCGACGCCGGCATGTCGCTGTTGTTCGAGTCGTTCGCCTATCGCCGCGGCGTGCCGGCCGACGCCGATTTCGTGTTCGATGCGCGCGGCCTGCCGAACCCGCACTGGAACCCGGCGCTGCGGCCCTTGTCGGGCCGCGACGGCGGCGTGCGCGATTATCTGGAGGCGCAGGCCGACGTGAACCTTTACGTCGAGCAGATCAGCCAGTTCCTCGACACCTGGCTGCCGCGCCTGCAGGCCGACAGCACGCGCAGCTACGCGACCATCGCCTTCGGCTGCACCGGCGGGCGCCATCGCTCGGTGTACCTGGCCGAACGCATGGCCGAACACGCCCGCACCCGCGGCTGGAACGAAGTCGCCGTGCACCATCGCGAGCTCGACTGAGCCCCGCTGCGCGGCTCATCCAGCCCTCGAACGCAGCCCTCCCTGAGCGCATTAACGAAGCCCTTTCAGCTCTCCCTTTGCAAAGAGGGGCTAGGAAGGGATTTGCTCTTAGGCACCATCCAGGCGTACGCGCAGAGCAAATCCCCCGCGCCCGCCGTCTTCGATCGGCTTCGTACCACGCGGGGCGCCGCCCCGTTTGCAAAGGGGACGGACTGTCGTGTTGGAGCGCCCGCGAAGCCCAGCCGCGCGCAACGCCCTTCGCGGCGATATGAACGCGCTCTGAGCCTCGCCCTGGACCGGCTTGGCGTCCTTACAAAATTTTCCCATTGCCGTGTCGCGACGCTTGCAAGCCTCGCCTTAGTTTCGTGGTGTGCCAGGGCCTGATCGCTCCGGTGCGTCTCCATCCCCACGGAGCAACGACATGAAAGCCATGATCCGCCGCCTCGCGCCGATGCTGCTTGCGGTCGGTGCATTCGCCTTGCTGCCGGCCACGATGGCGCAGGCGCAGTCCGCACCGCCGGGCGATGCGATGCAACGCACCGAGCCGCCGGTCAACGACCAGCGCGGCCAAGCGCCTACCCCGCCGCCGGCCGACACCACGGTACCGGCGAGCTTCGTCGACCTCGACCGCAACGGCGACAACAAGATCAGCCGCGACGAAGCCGCGCTCGATGCGCGCCTCGCCGCCAATTTCGCCATGCACGATCACGACGGCGACGGCGCCTTGTCGCTGGCCGAATACCAGGCCGGCGATGGCAAGCGCGGCGGCGACAAGTGACGCCACCGCGCCCGCTGCCGATCGCGCCCACTCCTGACCGCCAAGGATCGTCATGAATATTTTCACCACTCGCGCGCGCGCTCATCCGCGTGCCCTGGCCGTAGCCTTGAGCGCCCTGTTCGCCGCCGGCGTGTTGAGCGGTTGCAACAAGCCCGACCCGGCTCCGATGGAATCGAGCGGGCCGGCCCCGGCCACCACCGACCCGGGGCCGGCACCGCCCGCGAACGACCCGGCACCGGCAACCGCCACGCCGCCCGGGGACATCCCGCCGGCGAACCTGCCGCCGCCGACCGATACCCCCAGCGACACCCCGCCGGTGCAGAACCCGCAGCCGACGCCGACCGACCCGACCGGGCCGCCACCGCCGGCCGAGGACCGAGCGCCGTCGATGCAGTGACGCGGCACCATCCGCAGCGCAGCGGGCCATCACAGCACGACCCGCCTGCGCTGTGATCCCGATCGGCCGCGGCGCCGGTCGGTCACGCTTCCATCGCGCCGGGGCACCCCGCTCGCGGCACTGCACGCCCCGCACTCGCCCCGGCGGACTCGAAGAATCAAACAGTTGCCCGCCGCATTCCGGCCCTCGACCCGGAGCGTCCGTCGCCATGCCTGCGGACCGCCGCATTCGGCGCTTCCGGCTTGTCACTCCGCTCTGTTAAGTTGGAGGCATGTCCGTCGGCGTCCTTCTCATCACCCATTCCGGTATCGGCAGCGCACTCGTCGCGGTCGCCAACCGCCTGCTCAACCCCTTGCCGCTGCGCACCGAAGCGCTGGAGGTCCCGTTCGACGCCGATCCCGACGCTCTGCTGCCGCTCGCGAGCGCGGCGCTGCGCCGCGTCGACGACGGCGACGGCGTGCTGGTGTTGACCGACCTCTACGGCGCCTCGCCGAGCAACCTCGCTGCGCGCGTGTCGCGGCTGGGCACGCCGGTGCGGCGCGTGTCGGCCTTGAACCTGCCGATGCTGCTGCGGGTGATGAATTATTCGGAGCTGGAACTGGACCAACTGCCGGCGATCGCCGCCGCCGGCGCCCGCAACGGTGTAATCCTGGATGACGCCTGACCGCATGACGCGACTCGCAACGACGCGTAAGACCATTGCCTGAGGACCCCGACATGATCGAACGCGACCTGACTGTTTCCAACCGACTCGGCCTGCACGCCCGCGCCACCGCCAAACTGGTGCAGGTGCTGTCGGCCTTCCGCAGCAACGCCACGCTTACCGCCAAGGGCCGCGAGGTCAACGCCAAGAGCATCATGGGCGTGATGCTGCTCGCCGCCGGACAAGGCACCCACGTCAAACTGCGCGTCGAGGGCGAGGACGAAAGCAACGCCGCCGACGCGGTGATCGCCCTGTTCGACCGTCGTTTCGACGAAGACAGCTGAGCCGGAGGCGCACATGAGGCAGGAATTCCAGGGTCATGGGGCATCGCGCGGCAGCGCGCTCGGCCGCGCCCGCGTCCGCCTGCCGCATGCGCTGGAAGTCGCCGAGGAACGCATCGGCCACGACCAGGTCGAAGCCGAGCTGGCCCGCCTGCACGTCGCCATCGACACCGTCCGCAACGAAATGCATACCCTGCGCGACCGCCTGCACGGCGCGCTCGCGCACGAGGTCGGCGAGTTCCTCGACCTGCACACCCTGCTGCTCGACGACCCGGAACTGCTGCACGGCCTCGACGAACTGATCCGCAGCGGCCACTACGCCGCCGACTACGCCCTGCGCCTGCAACGCGACCGCATCGCCTCGGTGTTCGAGGCCATGGACGACGCCTACTTCCGCAGCCGCGTCGACGACATCGACCAGGTGATCGGGCGCATCCATGCGGCCCTGCACCGGCGCGATCACGATACCTCCGGGGTGGCCGGCGAGATTTTGGTCACCGACAACGTCGCCCCGGCCGAACTGGCGCAACTGCAGGCCCAGGGGGTGATGGCGATCGTCACCGCCGCCGGCAGCACCTTGTCGCACAGCGCCATCCTCGCCCGCAGCCTGCACCTGCCGCTGGTGGTCGGCACCGCCCAGGCGCTGCTGAAGATCAACGACGGCGACGCCCTGGTCGTCGACGGCGCCACCGGCACGGTGATCCTCGAACCCAATGCCGAGGACCTGCGCAGCCACCGCACCCGCACCCGCGAACTCGCCCGCGAACGCAAGCAACTGCACCGCCTGCGCCGCGAGCCGACCCGCACCCTCGACGGCGTCGACATCAAGCTCTACGCCAACGCCGAGTCGCGCGAGGACGTGGCCGAGGCGCATTCGCTCGGCGCCGCCGGCGTCGGCCTGTACCGCACCGAATTCCTGTTCCTGCAGCGCAACGAACTGCCCGACGAAGACGAACAGTTCCGCGTCTATCGCGACGTCGTCCTCGGCATGACCGGCCGCATGGTCACCATCCGCACTCTCGACCTCGGCGCCGACAAGGCCGACAAGACCGGCCTGGCCCTGCGCGACGAGCCCAATCCGGCGCTCGGCGTGCGCGGCGTGCGCCTGTCGCTGGCCCGCGACGGCCTGCTCGAAACCCAGTTGCGCGCGATCCTGCGCGCCTCCGGCTACGGCCCGGTGCGGATCCTGGTGCCGATGGTCAGCTCGGCCGAAGAGATGCGCCGTGTGCGCGAGCTGTTGAACCGCGTCGCCGCCGACCTGCGCCGGCAGGGCCAGGAGATCGCCGACGACGTGCCGCTCGGCGCCATGATCGAAGTGCCGGCCGCAGCCATCGCGCTGCCCGGCTACATCAACACCATCGACTTCCTTTCGATCGGCACCAACGACCTGGTCCAGTATCTGCTCGCGGTCGATCGCAACAACGAAGCGCTGAGCGAGCTCTACACACCGCTGCATCCGGCTGTGCTGCGGGTGATCCGCGACGTGATCCGCCTGGCTCAGGCGCGCGGCAAGCCGGTGGCGGTGTGCGGCGAAATGGCCGGCGACGCCAACTTCGCGCCCCTGCTGCTGGCCCTGGGGCTGGAGGAATTCAGCCTGCATCCGGCGACCTTGCTGGAATTGCGCCGCGCGATCCGCTCGCTCGACCTGAGCGTGCTGCGCAAACGCGCACCGGCGCTGCTGCGGGCGCGCGACCGCGCCGGCATCGAGGCCTGGCTGCGCGGCTGATACGCGGTTGATGCGCGGCCGCGGTCTGCGCGGCCTTGAGCCAGCGCCGCTTCGCCGCCGCGTCGTTCATCTCCAGGCGCCGCAATCACGCCTTGTTCCGACGCAAGGTTGAAAGCTGGGCTTTGTAAGCTGCAGGGGCGATAATCGCCGCATGAACATCTGACCCTCGCCGGCTTCGTGGCCGCGTCCGTCACCCGCCAGGAAGTACCGTATGGCCGAAGCCGTCCGCCACGACAAAACCGCACGTCAGCTGCGCCTGCTCTCCGACGCGCTCGACAGCGGTCGTCTGGGGCCGGTGCGGCGCCTGGTCAACACCCTCTCCCCGGCCGAGATCGGCAACCTGCTCGAATCGCTGCCCCCGGGCAAGCGCGTGGTGGTGTGGGGATTGGTCGACCCGGAAGACGACGGCGAGGTGCTGGTCCACGTCGGCGAGGAAGTGCGCGAAAGCCTGCTCGCGGACATGGACACCGACGAGATCGTCGCCGCGGTCGAAGACCTCGACATCGACGACTTGGCCGACCTGGTCGAAGACCTGCCCGACACGGTCATCGACGAAGTGCTCAAGTCGATGGACCGCGAGAACCGCGAGCGGCTCGAACAGGTCCTGTCGTATCCGGAAGACACCGCCGGCCGCCTGATGAACCCGGACGTGGTGACGGTGCGCGCCGACACCACCATCGACGTGGTGCTGCGCTACCTGCGCCTGCGCGGCGAACTGCCCGAACACACCGACCATCTCTACGTGGTCAGCCGGCGTCATCAATACCTCGGCCGCATCGCCCTGGCCGCGCTGCTCACCCACGAGCCCGGCACCGCGATCAACAAGCTGATCGACGACGAACAGCCGGCGATCGACGTCGGCGAAACCGCCGCCGAAGTCGCGCGTCAGTTCTCCGACCACGACTGGATCAGCGCCCCGGTCGTCGACGACAACAACATCCTGCTCGGCCGCATCACCATCGACGACGTCGTCGACATCATTCGCGAGCAGGCCGAACACCAGGCCTTG
Source organism: Lysobacter antibioticus (assembly GCF_001442535.1). Taxonomy (NCBI): domain Bacteria; kingdom Pseudomonadati; phylum Pseudomonadota; class Gammaproteobacteria; order Lysobacterales; family Lysobacteraceae; genus Lysobacter; species Lysobacter antibioticus. The sequence continues at coordinate 756,594 of NZ_CP013141.1, forward strand.
AGCGCGGCCGGCCTGGACGAGGACGAAGACTTGTTCAGCCCGGTCCGGCGCGCGTTCCGGCGCCGCCTGATCTGGCTGTCGATCAATCTGTGCACGGCCTTCCTGGCCGCCAGCGTGGTCGGCCAGTTCGAGGACAGCATCGCCAAGCTGGTCGCCCTGGCCGCGCTGATGCCGATCGTCGCCGGCATGGGCGGCAACGCCGGCACCCAGGTGCTCGCGCTGATGATCCGCGGCCTCGCCCTGGGCCAGATCGGCGCCTCCAACGTCGGCGTGCTGCTGCGCAAAGAATTGATGGTCGCGTTGATCAACGGCCTGGTGCTCGGCGTCGGCCTGGGCCTGATCGTGCTGGTCTGGTTCCGCCAGCCCGGCTTGTCGCTGGTGATCGGCGCCGCGTTGACCATCAACCTGCTGACCGCCGCCGCGGGCGGCGTGCTGGTGCCGATCACACTCAAGCGGCTCGGCTTCGACCCGGCCCTCGCCGGCGGCGTGATGCTGACCACCCTCACCGACGTGATGGGCTTCCTGAGCTTCCTCGGCCTGGCGACGCTGATCCTGATCCGCTGAAGCGGCCTACGCCAAAAGTTGCGCTGTCTTCTCCTTCCCTGTTCAACAATGCCCTCGCGCGGTGATTGGCGAGTCGACTGGTCAATCGACCGGTATGCAGGAATGCGATATCCAGACTTCGAGCGGCAATGGCTTATCCGGCGCGCCCTTCGGCAGCATCGTCGGCAACTTCAGCAACGGACAGCCCTTGGCGTTGAAAAAGGCGACGACCGATTGCTTCAAGCGCTCCGCATCCGGCTGATCGGAAGGTGAAAAGTACTTAATGTGGCTGGAGTAATCTTTCGCCACGCGCTCGGCGCCGGGTGCGTCGAAATGATCCTTGCTCAAATTCGCCCGCAGGTCGTTGATCAAATCCCGGGACAAGGCACCTCGGAATTGGATGTAGGTCAGACGCGATTGAACCAACTGCGGCGCTACCTTACCCAGCTCTGCGGTGGTAAGGGTAAGCTTTTGCTTCAACTCCTTGCTAACGGTCGCGCCTTCTTTGATGGCGCGGTCGCGATCGCGAAAAGCTTGATCGCGTTCTTTCCTGGCTCTACCGGCTTCGGCCTTGGCCCTATCCCGAAGTGCTTCCGCCTCCCTGGCTTCCTTCTTAATGTTCTCCACGACCAGCTTGCCAGTCTGGAACTGCGTGATGACGGCGACGCTGCCGATTACTCCCACGACAATGCCGGCGATGATCTTCAGCCATTCGGAGGCAATGCCGATACGCAACTGGCGCGGGGCACTGGCGATATCAAACGCTAATTTTTCCGTTTCAGCTCGTGCTTTCTCGATCTGAGCCACCTTGAGCTGATCGTCCAGGCTAACCATCGTCATCGTTTCCCCTCCCCGATCTATCGCACGGCCAAATGTTCTCTGATGGCACCAGAAGCCGGAATGATGATCAACGCGCTTCTAGTCGTTGGAACGCAGGGAGGTTCGGGCAACGGTCATCTCTGGCCAAACCAAGGCAAGCCCGCCGGCTCCGACCCGAAGCCGTCCAGCCCCCGTCCGTCCAGACTGCATCCACGTCAAGTCGGACTGCGGAAAGACGGATCTGCCATCCAAAGCTTGAATCACGCATCGCTCGCCGCCGATGATGCGTCTACCTATAGTGGAGAACGTCGATGCCGCATGGCCGTCCGCTTCGTCTCGCAGTCGCCCTGTTGCTAGGCAGCTCGCTGGTGTTCGGCGCCGCTTGCGCGCCCACCTCTTCTACCCGACCCGACGCCGCCCCCATGTCCGACACCAGAGCGCACGGCCATTTCGTTTCGCGCGAACTCGAACGCGATGGCATCGTCCATCGCTATCAAGTGTTCCTGCCATCGCGCCGCGCCGGCGGCGAACGGCCGGCCTTGATCATGTTCCTGCACGGCTCGGGCGAGCGCGGCGACGACAATCGCAAGCAGGTAGAGGTCGGGCTCGGGCCGGTGGTCCGCTCGCGGCTCGACGAATTTCCCGCGATCGTCGTGTTCCCGCAGATGCATTCGGACCAGGCCGACCTCGAACGCTTCGGCGACACCGCCTTCGCGATCCTCGACGCGGTGCAGGCCGAATTCGGCGGCGACCCGCAGCGGGTGTTGCTGACCGGCCTGTCGCTCGGCGGCTATGCCAGCTTCGAGCTGGCCCTGATGCAACCGGAGCGCTTCGCCGCGGTGGTGCCGATCTGCGGCGGCTTCGACCCGCCGGAAGCGCAGTTCGTCGCGCGCCGCAAAGCGCTGGGCGGCGTGTCCAGCCACGACGAAGCCGCGCGGAAACTGCGCGGCATTCCGTTCTGGGTCTTCCACGGCGCGAAAGACGACGTGGTGTCGGTGGAAAACTCGCGCCAGATGGTCGACGCCTTGAAGCGCGCCGGCGCCGAGGTGCGCTATACCGAATTCCCGGAAGCGAACCACAACAGCTGGGACCCGGCCTACGCGACCGCGGCGCTGTGGCCGTGGTTGTTCGCGCAGCAGAAGTGAGGGGAAAGCAAATCCCCCAGCCCCTTTTCCAAAAGGGGGGAATCTTCGGGGTGGTCGTGTCGCGGTCGTAGATCAAGGTTCTCGACGCATTGCAGCGTCTCCGGAACCGTCACGCGACGAATCCTGTCACCCTACGAAAACCCCGATATGGGTTCCCCCTTTGAAAAAGGGGGGCCAAGGGGGATTTGCCCTTGCCCCTTGCGCCAGCTTTTACCCAGCAGCCCCGCTCAAGCCTTCTTCAAGAACTCGGTCTTCAGCACGAGTCCCTTGACCTTGTCGACGTTGCACTCGATCTCGCCTTCCTCGTCGGTCAGGCGGATGTTCTTGCACAAGGTGCCGCGCTTGAGGGTCACCGAGGTGCCCTTCACTTTCAGGTCTTTGATGAGCAGCACCGAGTCGCCGTCGGCGAGCGGGGTGCCATTGCTGTCTTTCACGATCATCTCGATATCCGGTAAACGGCCGCGCCCCAACGGCGCGGCGAAAAACATCAGCCCTTGAGCAGGGCCTCGAGCACCGCCATGCGCACCGCGACGCCATTGGCGACCTGGGTCAGGATCAGCGATTGCGGACCGTCGGCGACTTCGTCGGTGATCTCGACGCCGCGGTTCATGGGCCCCGGATGCATCACCACCGCATCGGCCGCCGCGCGCTTCAGGCGCGCCGCGCTCAAACCGTAGTCGCGGTGGTAGTCCTGCAAGGAACTGACCAGGCCTTCTTCCATGCGCTCGCGTTGCAGGCGCAGCATCATCACCGCGTCGACGCCGTCGAGCGCGGCATCGAAGTCCTGGGTCACGGTGCAGCCATCGAGGGTGCCGTCGTCGGGCAGCAACGAAGCCGGTCCGCAGACGCGGATCTCGCCCATGCCGAGCGTGCGCAGGGCTTGCAGGTCCGAGCGCGCGACGCGCGAATGCTTGACGTCGCCGATCATCGCCACGCGCAGGCCCGAGAAATCGCGGCCCTTGGCCTGGCGCAGGCTGAGCATGTCGAGCAGGCCCTGGGTCGGATGCGCGCTGCGGCCGTCGCCGGCGTTGACCAGGCAGGTGCCTTCGCGCGCCTGCGCGGCCAGCGCGGCAACCGCGCCGTCTTCGCGATGGCGGACGATGAAGCCGCGCGTGCCCATGGCTTCGATGTTCTTGAGCGTGTCGAGCGCGGTCTCGCCCTTGCTCGTCGACGAGGTCGAGGCATCGAAATTCAACACGTGCGCGCCCAGTTGCTGGGCGGCGAGCTGAAAGCTCAAGCGGGTGCGCGTGGAGGGTTCGAAGAACAGCGTGCAGACCGCGATGCCGTCGAGCGCGCGGCGATCGTAATGGCCCTCGGCGAAGGCCTGGGCGCGGATCAACAGGGCTTCGAGCATCTCGCGCGAAGCGTCGGCCAGGCTCAGCAGATGGCGCGAGCCGGCGACGATGGAAACGGGGGCGTTCATATGTGCGGAAGCTCGTCGATATCGGTTGCGTCGTCGGGTGAGGCCAGCCAGCGTTCGACGATCACCGCCGCGGCCACCGCATCCAGCGCCTCGGCATCGCGGCGGCGCTTGCGGCCTTCGGCGCGGTCGGCGGCGAAACGGTGCGCGGCCTCGATCGAGCTGGAACGCTCGTCGACCAGCACCACCGGAAGTTTGTAGCGCACCCGCAGTTGCCGGGCGAACTCGATCGCGCGCGTGCGCGCCGGCTGATCGTTGCCATCCAGGGTCATGGGGTCGCCGACGATGAAACCGTCCGGGCGCCACTCTTTGTGCAGACGGTCGATGGTGCCCCAGTCGGGACCGGCGCCGTGCACGTCGATGACCGCCAACGCACGGGCGCCGTAGCCGAAGGCGCTGCCGACGGCGACGCCGATGCGGCGCGAACCCACGTCGAACCCAAGCACGGTGCCGTCGCGGCGGATGCTGACAGGCTTGCTCGCCACCGAACTCATGCGTGACCGGCGTAGTCGGCCAGGTGGGCGAAATCGACGCCGATGCGCCCCGCCGCCGCCTGCCAGCGCACATCGAGCGGCAGCTCGAACAGCAGCTCGGCGTCGGCCGGCGCGGTCAGCCAGTCGTTCTCGGTGATCTCGTGTTCGAGCTGGCCCGAACCCCAGCCGGCGCAGCCCAGCGCGACGATGGCATTGTCCGGGCCTTCGCCCTTGGCCATCGCTTCGAGGATGTCGCGCGAGGTGGTCAGGAACAGGTCGTTGCCGATCACCAGGGTCGAGTCCCAGCGGGTGCCGCCGTCGTGCAGCACGAAGCCGCGTTCGGGATGGACCGGGCCGCCGGCCAGCACGACCTGCGAACGCAGCGATTCGTCGCCGCCGTCCACGCCCATCTGCCCGAACACTTCGCCGAGCGTGTATTCGGAAGGGCGGTTCACCACGATGCCCATCGCACCGTCGTCGTCGTGCTGGCAGATCAGCGCCACGCTGCGGGAGAAATTGGTATCGGCCAGCGCGGACAGCGCGATCAGGACCTGATTGGCGAGGGGTGTGGGCATCACGGACATGGCCCCATTCTAACCGCCCCGGCGCGAATTCGGACCCGAAAACGCGCGGTCCACGGCCGCCCCCGAGGGCCTGCGTCCCGAATCCAGGACATGTCCCGGCCCGCATACGGCGCGCACCCGGCCATACGGTCCGCGGTCCCATCCCCCTGGATTCCCCCGGGCCCGCGCACCACAATCCAGATCCGCATCCCACGAGGTTCCCATGTCGGGCTATTGCGACATCGCACCGGGCCATCCGGTCCACGGCCACTACCACGATCACGAATACGGCTATGCGCGGCGCGAGGAAGCCGAGCTGTTCGAGCGCCTGATCCTGGAAATCAACCAGGCCGGCCTGAGCTGGGAAACCATCCTGCGCAAGCGCGACGGCTTCCGCCGCGCCTACGGCGGTTTCGACGTCGACACCGTCGCCGGCTACGGCGAGAACGAGCGCCTGCGCTTGCTCGAAGACGCCGGCATCATCCGCAACCGGCTCAAGGTGGACGCCGCGATCCACAACGCCCAGGTCGTTCAGGGTCTGCGCAAGAGCCACGGCGGCTTCGCCGAATGGCTCGACGCCCACCTGCTGTTGGACGGCCGGCCGCGCGACAAGGCCGCCTGGATCAAGCTGTTCAAGCAGACTTTCCGCTTCACCGGCGGCGAGATCACCAACGAGTTCCTGATGAGCCTGGGCTACCTGCCCGGGGCGCATCGCCAGGACTGCCCGGCCTACCGGTGCATCGAACAGCAAGGGCCGTATTGGCAGCGAGCGCAGGCCCTGGCCGCGGCGTCCGCCCCCGCGCCGGCTGCGAACAAGGCCGTTGCGGCGAAGACCGCAAAGAAGGCTGCTGCGACGAAGACCGCAAACAAGGCCGTGAAGAAGGCAGCGGGCAAGCCGGCGGCTCGCAAGCCAGCGGCCCGTAAGCCGCGCTAAGCACCCGAAACTGAACATCACGGACGCGCCGGATCTGGCTTATCCGGATCTGGCTTATCCGGATCCGCCCTATCCGGGTCTGGCTTATCCGGATCCGCCCAAGCCGGATCCGCCTTCGCAAGCGGCTCCGACGCAATCGCGATCATCCAGGCCATCGATCAAGGACAGAACATGAGCACGGCCCCGGCACTGCCCCGCTCCACCCGCGGCTTCATCGTCGCCGTCGCCCTGCTGCAGGGGCTGTTGCTGTATCTGGCCCGCAGCGGCCACGTCCTCGATGGCCACAGCACGCAAATCGGCTGGTACGCCCTGGTGCTGTCGGTGCCGAGCGCGATGATCCTGTCGGTGCAGGCATTGCGCGACCGCCGCTTCTGGGAGCAAAGCCTCGGCCTGGCTGCGATCTATGCCGCGCTGGCCGCGTGGGCCGGCTGGAGCGCCACCGGCGCGCCGCAGATCAAGGCCGGCGCGGTGCTGTGGCCGTTCGCCGCGAGCGTAGCGATCGCCTTGTTCATCGCCCTGCCCTACCTGCAATGCCGCATCCAGCATCGGCGCTGGAGCGCGCCTTACCCGGACCTGTTCGAGTACGGCTGGCAGAACGCGCTGACCCTGATCCTGACCGGCGTGTTCGTCGGCATCAGCTGGGGCGTGCTGGCCCTGTGCACGGTATTGTTCAAGCTGATCGGCATCGAGTTCTTCGGCGACCTGTTCTCGGACCCGCGTTTCGCCTATCTCGCCACCGGCACCATGGTCGGCCTGGGCATCCTGGTCGGACGCACCCAGCAGCGGCCGGTGCAGGTCGCGCGCCAGATCCTGTTCGCGATCTTCAAGGGCCTGCTACCGCTGCTGTCGCTGATCGCAGTGGTGTTCGTCCTCAGCCTGCCCTTCACCGGGCTCGACGCACTCTGGCGCACGCGCTCGGCGACGCTGATCCTGATGTGCCTGATCGCCCTGCTGGTGCTGTTCGTCAACGCCGTCTATCAGGACGGCGAAGGCGAACCGCCCTACCCGCTGTGGCTGCGGCGCATCGTCGAAGCCGCCCTGCTGAGCCTGCCGGTATACGCATCCCTGGGCTTGTATGCCTTGGGCCTGCGCATCGTCCAGCACGGCTGGACCGGCGACCGTTTCTGGGCCCTGGTCGCCTCGCTGCTGCTCAGCGGCTATGCCTTCGGCTACGCCTGGGCCGCGCTGCGGCCACGCCAAGGCTGGTTGCGCCCGTTGATGCGGGTCAACGTGATCGTCTCGTTGGCCGCGCTGGCATTCGCCGTCGCCGCCAACTCCTGGCTGCTCGACCCGCATCGGCTCAGCGTCGGCGACCAGTTCGCACGCCTGCGCGACGGCCGCGTCGCCGCGGAAGACTTCGACCTCAAGCACCTGCGCTTCGATAGCGGCCGCCGCGGCTACGAAGCCTTGCTCGCCCTGCGCACAGATCCCAAGTTCGCCGCCGCCGCGGAGAAAGCCGAGCTCGAACGCGTGATCGCGCTGAAAGACCCCTGGGTTTACGACTCCGAACACCCCGACAAGCTGCCGAAGACCCTCACCGCGCTACGCCAGCGCATCAAGTCCGCGCCGGGTGCCGACGCACCGGACCCGACCTGGCTGCAGGTCGTGCTCGACCGAAAGCTATCCACGCCCGACTGCCTTGACGAACACTCCGAATGCCTGCTGCTCACCCCAGATCTCGATCGCGATGGCCGCAACGACTACCTGCTGTGCAGCACCCAAAAGTACAGTGCCAGATGTTTCGTTTACGCCCTTGAGCATGGAACCTGGATCAAGATCGGCGACAGCCATGTGGGCGCTGAGTTCGACGCTATCGAATCGGCCCTGCGCAAAGGCGACGTCCGCCCGGTGCCCCGTCGCTGGGCCGACTATCAGTTCGGCGAGGGCGGCGAGGTGATTCGGCTGGAGCTTGAGCGGGTGGAGCGGGTGAAGGCGGCTGAGCCGGCCGAGACTGAGAAATCTAAGTAGCCAAAACTGCACCTGATCGCCGCCCCCTTTTAGGAACGGCGCAAGCCGTAACCCATCTTCGCGATTAGCGACAGTTCCGACCTCTAACGAGGCGGAACCAAAGCTGTGCGCCCCATGCTGATAGAGCCAGCTCACCAAGCCTATTTGCTTCACCGTCTAGGAACATCAAGCCAGCCCGAGCGAGGAGCCTTCACAGCCCCCGAGCGCACGCATCGCGCCACCGAAAATAGATATCGGTCGGAAACAGCTTGCTGAGCTCGGGCACCCTCGCCGCCGGGACGAGGCCATTGCAGCCACGATATTTCACTTCCACGAGGACATGCTGCACCGAGCCTACGGACTCAGTGAGCACCAGACGTCCTCTTCTTCTTTGCCAGGTGCCTGTCTGCTGGTTCTTAGGGCAGATATCGCAGTTCTCAGAAGACACGTATGTGCCGTCCTTGTGCAGATCAAAGGAGCTGGTAACCCCTATTCCCCTCACCCAGACCTCGCCGCGCGCCTCCGTTTCGCCACGCCCCTCCGTTTCCATCGAACAAGATGCAATCGAAAGCAACAAAGACACGCCAAGGCATCGAAGAATCTGAAGACTCATGTCACCCTCCGTCAATGTTTTCCATAGCTCCCATTCGCAATCGAGGGAATCCTGTTAGCGGTATCCCGGATCGCCCGGAGAATAACCCTCCTACATTTTTCATCGCACCTATCAAGCTGCCTAAGCTTGGCAGCGAGGCAACGCAATTCAGCGGCATGCGCCGAAAACTCACTGAGCATTCTTTGCGCGGTATCGTCATCAGCAAGATACCTCACATCACCGTGACCCGACTCCCAAAAATTCTCCGTGCATATACTTGGAGAGAGACCTCGAGCAGTCTTGATGTGCGAGCTTTCATGGGCAAGAACACAGTCTCTTATCGGACCTGGGCATTCGCCATAAGCCCATGCAAGAGTCCTTTCGTTAACAATAGGAAGCAGTTCCCCTCCCTTACACGCAACCCATCCAAGCACATCATCTCCTGTTACAAACCCGGGGCCCAATGCGGGGCTCAAACCGTAAAGATCCCACTTTGAAAGCGGGGAAGAATCTGAATAGGCATAAGTAGCAACACCACCTTTCAGACCGATAGGATCACTCTGAGAATACCTACCTACCGCTGAATCATAATCACGGAAATAGTTATAACTCATCCCACTTACAGCGTCATGAAGCTGCCCTGGAAATCTCATATCCAGCACGAAAGCGATTCCATCTTGATCAGGGTCTTGATTCGGTGACCCGCTGCCGAACGCCTCACCTTTTATATCCCAATTCCATACAGCCACATTCCGGACCGCATCTATGACGACCCGCGGCGTCGCCAAATGATCTGGCTCGATGTAATGAAGCGCATTGTTTCCGACAAACAAACCAACAGGAAGATGGTCCATCCAAACGACTTGCTGAACCAGATTCCCATTGCCGTCGTACTCTCCTAACCGCCTGCCAGACTCATCATAAATAGAAAAGGAGTTCCCGCTTTCTGTCTGTTTACGAACCAGCTCGCCGCGACCATTATAGAAATAGGTCTTCAGCAACGTCGGACCTTGTTTGAGCTCACTGCTTCGACCCGCATCGTTATAGACGAAGGTTTTGCCATCGACTTGCGTGGCATTGCCGCTTGCATCGTAGCTACGAGAACTGCCCGAGTTTGCGTGAATCAATCGATGACTATCGGCCGGATAGGTGTATGTGTGAGCACCTCCGGCGTTCGCGAAACTCAGACGATTGCCTGTCGCATCATAGGTATAGCTCTCAATCGCTTCATTCGTAGGCCCGTCGCGAAGGTGGGTCAGACGGTTTAGCGCATCGTAGCTATAGGCCAGCAGCGGATTCGCTGTACCTGCGGGAGTCAGTTTATTGATATTGCTGACAGCATCGAAACCGAGACCGAAAGACAGACCACCGGGTGCGGGATCAGAGACCGCGGCAGGGCGATAGTCAAGATCGAGCGGGCGCGCCATGACCCGCCCATTGCCATAGGTCCAACCCACAGCGGGACCGAATGCCTGATAGCTCACTTGGCTTAACAACATCTCGGCTACCCCCCCGGCACCGCCCTTGGCATCGATCCGGCTAATGCGCCCCTGCACATCGCGTCGATACTCAACCGTCGCACCGTTGGGGTATGTGATGCGGCTTAATTGCCCAGCCAAATCGTAGGCGTATTGCAAGGTAAATACCTTGCCGTTCGTAGTCTGGACTTTACGCACTGTGTGACCGAAGCGATCGTAGCAATATTGCGTACTCCCGCTGAAGTCGGCCATCAAAGTCAAACGCCCTTGAGTGAAATTTTCGCCTGCAGGGCAAACGGCCGGCACACTGTCGTAGACATAGGCCTCATTAAGGCCGCTAGTCGGATAGCTGACGGCGACTAAGCGATTGAGTGCGTCGTAGCTATAGGTGCGCTCGACACCACGCGCATCCGTATCGCCCTTGAGGTTACCGGCACTGTCATACAAGAAAGTGCTGACACCCGTGTCCGGGCTCGATAGGCGGACTTTATCGCCAAATCCGTTGTACCCGTATGCCGTCTTCAGGCCCTTCGGATCACTAACCTCAGTTAGACGATCAAGCGCATCGTGTTTGAACTCGCTCTTGGCATTGATGCCGCCGACGTCCTGCAGGGTCTTGGCCAAGCGATCGAGCGGATCGTAGTCGTTGTCGGTCTTGCGGCCGAGCGCATCGGTGGTGACGTCGCCGTTGCCGTTGGCGTCATAGCTGAAGCCGGTCGGGTGACCCTCCGCGGTCTTCGCCGTCTTGAGTTGGCCTAACTGGTTATAGACCCGTGACAGGGTACGCATCAGCGCCCCGTTGCTGTCGTTCGTGTCTTCCTTGGTCCGGTTGCCGGCGTTATCGAGCGTGTAGTGAATGCGGTTGCCGGCGTTGTCGTAGATGTCGGTCAGGCGATGTGCCGCGTCGTATTCGTAGCGCACGAACATGCCGTCGGGCTGGATGACCTTCTTGATCTGGCCAGTCAGGTCGTACTCCATGCGAGTGATCGCATCATCGGCTTCCGAGCCGTTATTGGTGCCGCGCACCTTGCGTGCCGCCAGCCAACCGCGCGGGGTGTATTCCAGATCGGTCACGACGCCGTTGGCGTCCTTGCTCGACAGCGCTCGGCCGGCGACGTCGTAACGCAGAAACTCGGTGGCGTGGCCGAGCGCGTCGGTGATCTTCCACAGGTCGCCCTTGCGGTAGGCGCAGGTTGCAGGCGATGCGGCGCAGGCCGGGTCGTCGCTGGCGTAGTACGAATAACTGGATACGTCGGCCACATCGGTCCGCGGCCCGTCGACGGCCTTGACCGCGCCGAGCACCGGGCAGTTTCCGCCCGCGGCGACATCGGCCGCCTCGCAATAGGTCGTAGTCGTGGTGCGCTCGGCATTGGTGACCGGATCGACCTGGGTCGAGGTCACGACTTGGCCGCGGTCGTTGTGGGTCCACTTGGATTTGGCGATCAGGGCATCCGTGTTATTGAGCGTGCGCCTTTCGGTGGGCCGCGAGTACGCCGCATGCCAATCGGTTTGAATCGTGCGCGTATGCGGCATTACTCCCGCGCCCGAACTTAAGCCCTCTTTACGACTCGTCTCCTGGAACTGGTCGTATACATAGTTCGTTCGCGCACCCAATGAAGTCTTGCTCCACTGTCGCCTATTAGCCGAGTAGAACGCTGTCTCTGGCGCAGTTACCGATCCATCGGTCGTAGCGACCGCGATTTGAGTGGGTTGGCGAAAGGCCTCGGTAGAGAAGGTATAGGTTTTTACCGCACCCGTCGGCAAAGTCACTGTCGTCGTACCGTTTGCGTTATACGCAAGCGAGACCTTGCCCGCTCCACCGGCATGATCGCTGATTGTCACGCGCCCGTATTCGTCGTAATCATAGGTCGCATAACGCTGACCGTTTTCATCGACCACCCCCGTCAAATGATGCGGGAACAACTTGGGGTCGCAACCGGGAATCGCTGCTCCTGTCGCCGTGCGGCAAAGATGATCTGCTTCGGCATACAGGTACTCGGGACCCTCGCCGGCCTCGGGCCCCGCCTTGCTGACATGCGTCAACCGGCCCATCGAATCATAAACATACTCGACGAGCGACTTGCCGTCGGCTTCGATCCGCCCGATGCGAACGCCGTTATCGTCCAGACTCGGTTGAGCCGCGAGGACATAATGTAACGAAATCGCTCTTCCCGACGGGCTGCGAATACGCAGCAAGTCTCCCGCAACCAGACAGATTGCGGACTGGACATCAGCCTCGGTGCAGTAACTCACGCTATAAAATCGACCGCCGCGATCGAAACCGACCAAACGGCCTGCTTCGCTGAACCATACAAGCTCCCCTGCGCCCGAGGAGAGACGCCAGCGACCGTATTGAGCGGCCACGGCATCCGGCTCACGAACCAAGATCACGCCAGGACGGTTCGTCGAACGGTAGGTGGTTTCCGTCACCTTCGTCATAAGCTCAAAGTAGCCATCGGACCTTACCCAGGTCTGCGGCAACCCGTTGTACATCATCATCTGGGCCGAATAGGAATGCGCCCAGTTGTCTCCCAGCCCGGATTGCAACGACAAATCCCGCACGGAGTTGTACACCCGCTGGAACGTGTCGCCTTCCCAGTCGAAGTCGCTATCGCGATATTCCTTATTGCCGGTGGCCGCAACGGCTGGATTTCCGTCCTTGCAGCAAGAATCGTACTGGGCGGACTTCTTGGAAATCGTCCCTCTGGCGGTATTGGTACAAACCAGCGGCCACTTGATGGTCGAATTCGCATACGCCGCTGAAAATGTCGCCGGGCAACGATACCAATCCCTCCTTGTGATATACCAAGGGTGAATTTGTGTCGGCGAAACCTGAACATCGAGCCTACGCGCGGATGGCTCAGCGCTAGTGTAATTACGCGATTGATAGAGATATTCGCCTTGCGGCGTCCAACTGATAGTGCTCGGCTCGTAGGCGCCGGAATAGGTACCGTTTACTGGCTGGCTATAGAGGGATGATCTATAAGCATCGACCGCCATCGTCGCCTCGTCGCCGCACCAAATGGAAGCGTCCGGAGCCGTTACCGCACCGGTGGAATTGGCTGAATTGCAGCCACGCCAGGTGCTTACATAGTTGGCCCGATAGAAATCATCGATGTAGATCGGCGTACGACGCTTGGTCTTATATTCCCGGAAGAAATTGCCAGGCCCAATCTCGCGAGTGGAATCCACTTCCAAGAGCGAATTCCCGATCGGCGTCGCCGGCTCCGTACGAATGTAGCTCTCAGCTTCGCCCAAAGTATTGAAACACGCCGTCTCCTGCCCCGGCATATAGCGCGTGGCGCAGTACTGGTCGGCCGCCAGCGAAACGCCGGGAAGCAGCAAAATCGCCAACGTCGCACAGACGAGGGATACGAAGCGGAGCAATGCGCTATGCGCCATGACAGGTCATCCGATGAAGAGAGCCGCGGGGCGGCTGGAACGTCCTTGGTCCTATGCAGTCGAAGGCGGTGCCGGCGAGTACGTGAAAGCGACCGAGTCGGGCTTTGGCCCGTGGCGATGATCACGCTTGGCGATCTCATCTTTCAAGACGCGCGCGCTGCAATTCGCCGATTTGTGAATTCAGGCAGCCCAAAGCACATAGCGCGCAAACAAAAACCCGGCCGGAGCCGGGTTCTTCATTCGCAGCGATGCCGCCGCCGATGCCTTAGCGCACTTCGGCCACTTCGACGCCGTCCATGCCTTGCGACAAGGTGCGCGCGTCGCCGCCCTGGGCGAGCTTGATGCGCAGGCGCACTTCGTTCTGCGAGTCGGCGTAACGCAGGGCGTCTTCGTAACCGATCTCGCCGGCCTGGTAGAGCTCGAACAGGGCCTGGTCGAAGGTCTTCATGCCGAGCTGCACGGATTCCTTCATCAGTTCCTTCAGCTTGTGGATCTCGCCGTCGCGGATGTAGTCCTGGGCCAGCGGGGTGCCGAGCAGGATTTCCATGGCGACGCGGCGGCCCTTGCCGTCCGGGGTCGGGATCAGCTGCTGGGCGACCACGCCCTTGAGGTTAAGCGACAAGTCCATCAGCAACTGGTCGCGGCGGTCCTCGGGGAAGAAGTTGATGATGCGGTCCATCGCCTGGTTGGCGTTGTTGGCGTGCAGCGTGCACAGCACCAAGTGACCGGTTTCGGCGAAGGCGTTGGCGTGGTCCATGCCTTCGCGGGTGCGCACCTCGCCGATCATGATCACGTCCGGCGCCTGGCGCAGGGTGTTCTTGAGCGCGTTCTCCCAACTGTCGGTGTCGATGCCGACTTCGCGCTGGGTGATGATGCAGCCTTCGTGGCGGTGGACGAATTCGATCGGGTCTTCGATGGTGATGATGTGTCCGGTCGAGTTCTGGTTGCGGTAGCCGATCATCGCCGCGAGCGAGGTCGACTTACCGGTACCGGTGGCGCCGACGAAGATGATGATGCCGCGCTTGGTCATCGCCAGCGTCTTGATGATCGGCGGCAGGTTCAGTTCTTCGACGGTCGGGATCTTGGTCTCGATGCGGCGCAGGACCATGCCGACCTGGTTGCGCTGGTAGAAGCAGCTCACGCGGAAGCGGCCGACGCCGGTCACGCCGATGGCGAAGTTGCACTCGTGGGTCTTTTCGAACTCTTCACGCTGCTGCGGGCTCATCACGTTGAGCACGAGATCGCGGCTCTGCTGCGGCGTCAGCGGGTTCTGGGTGATCGGGCTGATCTTGCCGTGGACCTTCATCGACGGCGGCATGCCCGAGGTGATGAACAAGTCCGAGGCGCGCTGGTGCGCCATCAGCTTGAGGAAGGAGGTGAAGTCGATGGCGCCGGTGGCGGGGCTGGCCGGGCCGGCCGGATTCGGATTGGCTGGGTTGTTCATGGGGCTACCTCCTCGGGAGGTCTGGAACTAGGGGAAGTCGTGCGCAAGCGGCGGTCGGCGCGGTGCGGAGGCCGGCGAAGCGGAATACTTCGCCGGCGGGCGCATCAGTCGAACAAACGCTTGTCCTTCGCGTACTCGCGCGCCTGCGGCCGCAGGATCATGCCGCGCTTGACGAGGTCTTGCAGGTGCTGGTCGAGCGTCATCATGCCGTGGCTCTGGCCGGTCTGGATCGCCGAGTACATCTGCGCGACCTTGTCTTCGCGGATCAGGTTACGGATGGCGGGGATGCCGACCATGATCTCCCATGCCGCGGTACGACCGCCGCCGACCTTCTTGAGCAAGGCCTGCGAGATCACCGCGCGCAAGGACTCCGACAGCATCGAACGCACCATCGGCTTTTCGCCGGCGGGGAACACGTCGATGATGCGGTCGACGGTCTTGGCCGCCGACGAGGTATGCAGGGTGCCGAACACCAAGTGGCCGGTCTCGGCCGCGGTCAGCGCCAGGCGTATGGTTTCCAGGTCGCGCAACTCGCCGACCAGAATATAGTCGGGGTCTTCGCGCAGCGCCGAACGCAAGGCCTCGTTGAAGCCGTGGGTGTCGCGGTGGACTTCGCGCTGGTTGATCAGGCACTTCTGCGAGGTGTGCACGAACTCGATCGGGTCTTCGACCGACAGGATGTGCGCGTACTCGTTCTTGTTGATGTGGTCGATCATCGCCGCGAGCGTGGTCGACTTGCCCGAACCGGTCGGGCCGGTCACCAGGATCAGGCCCTGCGGCTGTTCGATCAGCTGGCGGAAGATCGGCGGGCAGCCGAGGTCTTCCAGCGACAGCACTTCCGACGGAATGGTACGGAACACCGCACCGGCGCCGCGGTTCTGGTTGAAGGCGTTGACGCGGAAACGCGCCAGGCCAGGAATCTCGAACGAGAAGTCGACCTCGAGGAATTCTTCGAAGTCGCGGCGCTGCTTGTCCGACATGATGTCGTAGACGAGCGCATGGACCTGTTTGTGGTCCAGGGCCGGAATGTTGATGCGGCGTACGTCGCCGTCGACCCGGATCATCGGCGGCAGACCTGCCGACAGATGAAGATCGGATGCTTTGTTCTTAACCGAAAACGCCAGAAGTTCGGCGATATCCATGCGTGCTCCCCGCACTGCAGGGACCCGTCATCCGGGTCCGTGAAAAGCCAGCCTCAAGGGCTTGATTGCAACTTCAAGCTGGAACCAAACCACCCCTGCGAGGCAGTATAGCCCCCTCACGGCATGTCCGATCCAGCCCTTTCACTACAGGATTCCCCTCGTGCACGAGCACGTCCTGCACGACATCTTGCATCAGTTGACGCATACGGCGCATGACGCCGGAAGGCCGGTACCTCGATTGCTTGCGGTCAGTAAGACCCGGGATGAGACGGCGGTCGCGAATCTGGCGCTGAAAGGGCAAACCGCGTTCGGGGAGAACTACGTTCAGGAGGCCCTGGCCAAGCAAAACGCGATGGCCGGGACCGCCGCGGCCGGGCTGGCGCTGGAGTGGCACCTGATCGGCCACCTGCAGTCGAACAAGGCCGCCGAGGCCGCCACGCGCTTCGATTGGGTCCAGACCGTCGACCGGCTGAAGCTGGTGACGGCATTGGCCCGCCACCGGCGCGCCGACCAGGCCGCGCTCAACGTATTGATTCAAGTGAATATCGACGACGAAGCCAGCAAGCACGGCTGCCGTCCTGACGAGGTCGAGGCGCTCGCGACCGCGATCGCGGCCGAGCCGCGACTGCGCCTGCGCGGGCTGATGGTGATCCCCGCGCCGCACGACGAACCTGAGTTACTACGCCCGGCGTTCCGGCGCAGCAAGCAGTTGTTCGACTCGCTCACTCAAACTCACCGCAGCGTCGACACCTTGTCGATGGGTATGAGCGACGACTACGCGGTGGCGATCGCCGAGGGCTCGACCATGGTCCGGATCGGCACCGCCCTGTTCGGGGCGCGGACCAAGCCGCAGGCCTGAGTCCCACGGACGGTGCCGGGCGGACGGCGCCGACCGCGGTTGTTATCCTGCGGGCCGGTCTCCGCAGTGGTCGAACATGTCCGAATCCGCTTCTCTCCCCTCCGGGCCGATCGCCTTCATCGGCGGCGGCAACATGGCGCGCAGCCTGATCGGCGGCCTGGTCGCCCGCGGCGTCGCCGCGCGCGACATCCGCGTCGCCGAGCCCGTCGAGGCCCTGCGCGCTGCCTTGCAACGCGATTTCGGCGTGCAGTGCTTCGACGACGCCAAGGCCGCGGCCGAGGGCGCGTCGGTGTGGCTGCTCGCGGTCAAGCCGCAGGTCATGCGCGAGGTCTGCGCGAGCCTGGCGGCGCAAGCCGCCGCGCAACGCCCGCTGGCGATCTCGATCGCCGCCGGCATCACCGCCGGCCAGCTCGACCGTTGGTTGGGCGGTGGCGCCGCGGTCGTGCGGGCGATGCCTAACACCCCCGCCCTGCTCGGCGCCGGCATCACCGGGCTGTACGCCAACGCGGCCGCGGCCTCGCGCTTCGGCCAGGCGGCGAGTCTGCTCGATGCGGTCGGGCCGACCGTGCGCATCGACGAGGAAGCGCAGATGGACGCGGTGACCGCGGTCTCCGGCAGCGGCCCGGCCTATGTCTTCCTGCTCGCCGAGGCGATGCAGCAGGCCGGCCAGGTCCAGGGGCTGAGCGCCGAGGCGGCGCGCGCCCTGGTCCGGCAGACCCTGCTCGGTGCGGCGACCATGCTGACCCATAGCGAGGAGCCGGCCGAAATGCTGCGCGCACGCGTGACCTCGCCGGGCGGCACCACCCAGGCCGCGATCGAGACCTTCGAGGCCGGCGGTTTCCGCGCCCTGGTCGACCGCGCAATCGCTGCGGCGACCGAGCGCGGCCGCCAGTTGTCGGCGGCGAACGAATGAGCCGGCTCGCAGGCATAGCCGCGGCCGTCGCCATGCTGGCGCTGCTCGCCGGCTGCGGCGGCGAAGGCCCGGCGCCGGCGCAGAATCCGAATGCCGCGCGCAGCGAGGAAGTGGTGCGCGTCGGCGACATCAGCGTGCGCGCCAGCGCCATCCAGGCCAAGCAGTTGTCGCCGGCGATCGCCCAGCGTTACGGCGCCAGCCACGACGAACGCACGGTGCTGGTAGTGGTGTCGCTGCGCAAGGGCGACGACGCGACCTCGGTATCGGTGCCGGCGAAAGTCACGGTGACCAGCGTCGATCTGCTCGGCCGCAAGCAGGCCCTGAGCATGCGCGAGATGCGCGACGGCGAACTGCTCGACTACGTCGGTGTGGTCTCGATCTCGCCGCCGGACACCTTGCGCTTCGACGTCAAGGCGGTCGGCGAGCAGGGGCAGCGTTATACCTTGCAGTTCAATCGGGATTTTTTCTGAGGGGCCGGTCGCTCCGAATGGGCAGACTTGCCGCATCGCGCTGAAGTCTCTGGATCCCCGCTTTCGCGGGGATGACGAGCCAAGGCAGTGAGGACCCGTGTTTTCGTCGATTACTGGCCTGACGCGGTCGTTCGATTATCGCGGTCGCGGCTTGCGCCGCTCCTACCCTTTGCTACGTCGCCCAGGGTAGGAGCGGCGCAAGCCGCGACCACGTCCCCACGACCGCCGACGCACCGCTACGGCCCCGGCAACAACCCATTGCGCGTCAACACATCGACGCGGCGGCGTTCGTTGGCGTCGAACCCCTGCAATAGCGAAGCCATGCGCTGCCGGCGCTGGCTGTCGCTGAGCGCGGTATCGGCCAGCACGCGTTGGCGTTGGGCAGCGTAGCGACGCAAGCGGTCCTGCCACTGCGCCTTGCGCGCATCCAACTGCGCCAGGCGTTGCGCGGCCTCGCGTCCATATAAGGCTTCGCGTTCGGCGTAGCGCGTGGCGGCGTCGACCCGACGCGCTTCGAAAGCGCGGCTTTGCCGCACGGCGCTGTCGAGTTCCAGACCTTGCGCCCGCTCGGCCTGCCATTGCGGGTCCAAGCGCGCGTCCAGTTCGGCCACACGTCTTGCGCGCGTGGCCTCATCGAGACTGCGGTCGGCCAACAACCTGCGCCGTGCGAGCGCGTCGTCGTAGGCGCGCTCTTCCTCGCCGTACCAGGCCTGCGCGAGTTCGGCGCCGAGGCGTTCGCGGCGCAGCGAACGCACCCGCGCCACCGCGGCCTCCATGTCGCGCGCCTCGTGTCCGGCCGCGACCGAATCGCGCTCCAGGGCGACATAGGCATCGAACCAGGCCAGCACCGTCGCCAACGCATCCGCAGCCAGATGCGGCTGCAGATGCGCGATCAGCGCGACGCGGATCGCTTCCGGCGATTGCTCGCCGGTGCGGCTGAGGAAGTAATCGAACAAACGCCGCAGTTCGCGATCCGGCTGCGGGCGCCCCCGCGCGTCGACGCGCACGCCG
Organism: Lysobacter antibioticus; assembly: GCF_001442535.1. Lineage (NCBI taxonomy): Bacteria > Pseudomonadati > Pseudomonadota > Gammaproteobacteria > Lysobacterales > Lysobacteraceae > Lysobacter > Lysobacter antibioticus. The sequence goes on from NZ_CP013141.1 coordinate 775,749, forward strand.
CCGTCGACTTCGGTGTCGCGCAGCGAATCGGCCCGCGCCCCGATACTGGCGGCCGACGCGCCCGCGGAAACCGCAACCGCGAGCGGTGGATCGATGTCGCGCACGCCGGTCACGGCCGAGCTGGTCATCGCCGACCCCTCGTCTCGGCTCGACAGCCACCACCCGCCCGCCAGCATCGCGGCGAAGGCGCAAGCCGCCGCGAGCATGCCCGGCACCGGCCGCATCGCTTACAGACCGGCGTTCTTGAGGCGGTTGACCTGACTGCGATAGACGCTGGTCGGGCTGGAACTGAAGAGGCCGCGCAGGCCGGCTATCTGGTTGACCTCGTCGAGATGGTTCCAGCCGTAGTCGTCGCGGATCACCTGGCCCCAATGCGAGGAACAGCGCCCGACCAGGCCGTCGTTGGCTTCGCCGCCGAACAACAGGCCGCCGGCGACCATCGCCACGTCGGAGGCGTCGAGCAGATGGGTGCCGCGCGAGGTGCCGCCGAGCGAGTAATAGCGAATGCCGTTGACGCTTGCGGCGCCGGAACCGCAGGCGGTGGTCGGCGCGCCCTGCGGATAGCGCGCGTTGAACCGCGCCGAACCGGCGCTTTCCAGCGCGGCCAGGGCGGCCAGCGAATCCTGGGTGTCGTCGCTGCCCGACAACAGGCCGATCAGACCGGCGAAAGCGTTGACGAACGATGCGGCCAGGGGCCGCAGCGGCGAGCCTTCGGGCAGGGTCGTGCCGACGAAATCGGCGACCTTGCTGCCGGCATGCGGCGAGCCGACCGAGGTCATCGACGCGACCAGGTCCGGGCGCACCGCGGCGACATAGCGCGCGGTCGGGCCGCCTTGGCTGTGGCCGATCAGATTGAACCTGCCGTAGCCGTGCAGGGCCTGCAGATGTTCGAGTTGGTCGATCAGGGCTTCGCCGCGGACTTCGTTGGATTGGGTCGCGGCCACTTGCGCGACGTGCACGCGGGCGCCACCGGCACGCAGGGCCTCGGGAATGCCGAACCAGTAGTCGTAGACGCCGCCGATCGCATCGAAGCCGAACAGGCCGTGCACCAGCACCACCGGGTGGCGGGTCCGGGTGTAGTCGTCGGCCGATGCCGGGAACCCCCCGGCCAACAACAGACAGGCCAGCAGCAGCGGTGCGCGCAACAGGCGCCGGTAATGAAGTCGCGACATGATCCCTCCGATCGTGGGTGGACGTCGGCAGGCACCGACGGCCCGACTGTACGAAGCGGTATGGTCAACACACGCCGCGCTGCACCATACGGCGACGAACTGTGATCCCGCCGTGCGATTCCGCCGTTTACCCGGCCTGGCGGGGCCTGCGATTGCTGCGCTGCACCCAAATCTGCGCCGTCCGGGCCGGCGTGCCGGGCACTGGCGGCCCACGGTGCTCGCCGCGGATCGCCGGCTTGGCCGACAATCCCCGCTTCGCCGTCAGCATCGGAACCCCATGGGCCCGCAACGCATCGTCTGCCTTACCGAAGAGCCCACCGAAACGCTGTACCTGCTCGGCGAACAACACCGCATCGTCGGCATCAGCGGGTTCACCGTGCGTCCGGCGATCGCGCGCAAGGAAAAGCCCAAGGTCAGCGCCTTCACCAGCGCCAAGATCGGCGAGATCCTCAAGCTGCAGCCCGACTTCGTGGTCGGCTTTTCCGATATCCAGGCCGAGATCGCCAGCGAGCTGATCAAGCACGGCATCGAAGTCTGGATCAGCAACCACCGCAGCGTCGCCGGCATCCTCGACTACATCCGCCGCCTCGGCGCCCTGGTCGGCGCCGGCGACCGCGCCGATGCCCTGGCCGGCGAATACGAGCGGCGCATCGCCGACGTGCAGGCGCGCGCCGCGGCGATGCCGCGCCGGCCGCGGGTGTATTTCGAGGAGTGGGACACGCCGCCGATCACCGGCATCCGCTGGGTCTCGGAACTGGTCGGCATCGCCGGCGGCGACGACGTCTTTCCCGAACGCGCGGCGATGTCACTGGCGCGCGACCGGATCCTGGCCGACCCGCTCGAAGTGGTGCGGCGCGCGCCGGACCTGATCCTCGGCAGCTGGTGCGGCAAGAAATTCCGCCCCGAACAGGTGGCGGCGCGCGAGGGCTGGGACGCCATCCCGGCGGTGCGCGACGGCGAACTGCACGAGATCAAGTCGCCGATCATCCTGCAGCCCGGCCCGGCCGCGCTGACTGCGGGGCTGGATGCCCTGAGCGCGATCGTCCAGGCCTGGTCGGCCAAACAGCGCTGACATTGCTGAGCGTGCGCCGACGCCGCGATTGCACCGCGGCGCGGGCGGTGCGAAGGTGCCGGTCATGGCCGAGCCCATCCACATCGTCTATGCGCGCGAAGCGACGATCGAAGTCGCCGAGTTCCGGCAAGTGCTCGAACGCTCCGGTCTCGGCACCATCCGTCCGGTCGCCGACGAGCCGCGGCTGCAGGCCATGTTGTCGGCCGCGAACCTGATCGTGACCGCGCGCCTGGACCGGGCCGATGCGACCCTGGTCGGCGTGGCTCGCTGCGTCACCGATTTTTCCTGGTGCTGTTATCTGTCCGAACTGGCAGTGTCGGCCTCGGCGCAAGGGCTCGGCATCGGCAAGGGTCTGCTCGACGAAGTGCGGCGCCAGGTCGGGCCGAGCGTCAGCGTGATCCTGGCCTCGGTGCCGGACGCAGTCGGTTTCTACGAACGCGCCGGCATGGCGCGGATGCCGGACACCTTCTGGTACAAGCGCGAGCACTGAGGGGCGCGGCCGACACCGGTGACGCCTATCGCGGCAGCCGCTTCAGCCGGGCTCGCGCAGACGCTTGCGGAAATACACCACGCGCTCGGTCTCGTCGAAACCGCAGGCCGCGTGGGCGCGATGGCTGGCGTGGTTGTCGAGCAAGGCATCCGAAGCCAGTTCGCTGGCACCGCGCTGCAAGGTCCACTGCTCGACCGCGACGATCAGGGCGCGACCGGCACCGCGGCCGCGCCACTGCGCCTGCACGTACCAGCCTTCCAAAAAACCCACCGGCGAGCTCTCGGTGCCGTTGACGTAGTCGTTGCGCAAACTGGCTTCGGCGAAGCCGTACACGTCGCCGTCGGCATCGACTACGAGGAATACGACGGCGCTTTCGGGCCGGGCGAGCATCTGTTCGATGTCGCCGGCATGCTGGGCCGGGTCCGCCTGCGGCCACAACACCTGGCGCAGCCGCGACCATGCGCCGACATCGGCGGCGGTCGCGGCGCGCACGCGCCAGGCGGGTGTCACGGATACAGCATCCGCTTGCTCCAGTCGCCGGCGCGGTCGCATTCGTAGGACCAGCGCTCGTGCAGGCGGAAGTCGGCGCCATACCAGAATTCGATCTTGTCGGCGCGCACGCGCAGGCCGGTCCAACGCGGCGGGCGCGGCACGTCGCGGCCCTCGAACTGCTGCTCGGCCTGGGCCAGCCGCTGCTCGAAGGTCTCGCGATCGGCCAGGGTCTCGGACTGCTTCGAAGCCCAGGCGCCGAGCTGGCTGCCGCGCGCGCGCGTGGCGAAATAAGCATCGGCCTCGGCATCGCCGACCACTTCCACCGCGCCTTCGATGCGCACCTGTACGCCGTGCCGCACGCGCGGCCAATGGAACAACAGCGCGGCATGCGGGTTGGCCTGCAGTTCGCGGCCCTTGCGCCCGTCGAGGTGGGTGTAGAAGACGAAACCGCGCGCGTCGTGCGCCTTCAGCAGCACGGTGCGCGCCGACGGCCGCGCATCGAGCGAGGCGGTGGCGACGGTCATCGCGGTCGGGTCGGGCTCGCCGGCGGTGCGGGCTTCTTCGAACAGCGTATCGAAGGTGGCGAGGGCTTCGTTGAGCAGGTCGTGGGTCGTGGTCATTGCGCTATTGTGAGCCGATGTCGCCGCGCCCGCATCCGTCCGCCCTATCCGGCAAAGATCCCGGCCAAGCACTGGGCCGAAGCGCCGGCCGGGACCGCGCCGATGCAGCCGGCTCCCCATCGACAGACTCTGAAGCAACGGGCTTCGAACCGGCCTGCGTCGCCCGCGTGCTCGACGACGCGCTCACCGCGAACGCCCGCATCTATGCCATCTGCGGCCTGCAGGGCAGCGGCAAATCGACGCTGGCGGCGCAGGTGGCGGCGCTCGCTCGGTCGCGCGGGTTGCGCGTGGCGGTGTTGTCGATCGACGACTTCTATCTCGGCCGGCGCGAACGCCTGCGCCTGGGGCGCGAGGTCCATCCACTGCTGGCCGCGCGCGGGCCACCTGGCACCCACGAAGTCGGGCTGGCCTGCGAGGTGCTCGACCGCTTGCGCGCCGGCGCCTGCGTACGCTGGCCGCGCTTCGACAAGCTGCGCGATACACGGGTCGTGCCGTCGCGTTGGGCACAGGCCGAAGCCGTCGACCTGACCCTGTTCGAGGGTTGGTTCCTGAAGACGCCGATGCAATCCGCGGCCGAACTGGTCGCGCCGATCAACGCGCTCGAACGTAATGAGGACGGCGACGGCCGCTGGCGCGCCTACTGCAACGCCGCCCTGGGCTGCGACTATCCGACGCTGTGGTCGCGCCTGGACCGTTTGCTGTTCCTGCAGCCGCCGGGTTTCGAGGTGGTGGCCGAGTGGCGTTGGCAACAGGAGTGCGCGATGCAGGCGCGGCGCCCTCGTCGCCAGGCGATGACGCGGGCACAGGTGGAGCGCTTCGTGAGCCTGTTCGAACGGGTCAGCCGGCAGGCGCTGGCGCGGCTGCCGCAGATCGCCGAGGCGAGCCTGTGCCTGGATGCCTCGCGACGGGTTCTCTCACCCGCGAACTGGCCATGACGCAGCGAGTGACGAAGCGACGGCAATGCCGGCTTCGTCACTCCCGATCGGCCGCAGCGGTCGCGCTTACTTCACGACGAACGTCACCTTCAGGTTGACCCGCCATTCGGTGATGTTGCCGGCATCGTCGGTGACCACCTTGACGTCGTTGACCCAGGCGCCCTGGATGTTCTTGACCGACTCGGCACATTTGGCCAGTCCGGTCTTGACCGCGTCCTCGATGCCGATGGTGGACGAGGTATTGAGTTCGATGACTTTGGCGACCGCCATGGTCTTTCTCCTGATGGGTGCTGCGAATGGGCGTCCCGTGGGACCGCCCGCCGCCTGCGCGGCGACGGAGATCCGAGCCTAGGCCGGCGCCTGTTAAGACGACGCAAGCACCGTCGCACGGCCGCCCTACTGCGTGCCCTACAATCGGAGCATGAACCCCGCCAGCAACCTGATCCTGGTCGGCCCCATGGGCGCCGGCAAGACCTGCATCGGCAAACGCCTCGCCGAGCATTTCGGCCTGCGCCTGGCCGATGCCGACCGCGAGATCGAGCAACGCGCCGGCAGCAGCGTGGCGGCGATCTTCGAACACGAAGGCGAAGCCGGTTTCCGCGCCCGCGAAAGCGCGGTGCTCGCCGAGTTGCTCGCCGGCGACGGCTTGCTGCTCGCCACCGGCGGCGGCGCGGTGCTTGCCGCCGACAATCGGCGCTTGCTGCGCGAGCGCGGTTTCGTGGTGCAACTGCTGGTCACGGTCGAGCAACAGCTCGAACGCCTGGCCCAGGACCGCAGTCGTCCCCTGCTCGCCGGCAGCGACCGCGAGCAGGTGCTGCGCACGCTGGCCGCGCAACGCGCGCCGCTGTACGCCGAAGTCGCCGACCTGCGCTTCGACACCGGCGCGCTGAGCTCGGCCGAGGCCGCGACCCGGCTCGCCGAGCAACTCGATCCGCTCTGGCGACGCCCGCAGGCCTCGTCGGCGCCTCACCCTTATTCCGGAGTCAATGCATGAGCGCGATACGCAGGGTCGAAGTATCGGGCGGGCCCACCTACAGCATCGAGATCGGCGCCGGCCTGCTCGACGACGGCGCACGCCTGGCGCGCACCGTGCGCGGACGCCACGCGCTGATCGTCAGCGACGAAAACGTCGCCCCGCTCTACCTCGCCCGTCTCGAAGCCGCCCTGCATGCGTCCAGGCCGAGCCTGAGCGTGGCGCATTTCGTGATCCCGCCCGGCGAACACGAGAAGACCCTGGCGCGGTTCGGCGAATGCCTGGGCGCGCTCGCCGCGCTCGGCGCCACCCGCGACGCCAGCGTGATCGCGCTCGGCGGCGGCGTGGTCGGCGATCTGGCCGGCTTCGCCGCGGCCTGCTGGATGCGCGGCATCGACTGCGTGCAGGTGCCGACCACCTTGTTGGCGATGGTCGACTCCTCGGTCGGGGGCAAGACCGCGGTCGACCTGCCCAGCGGCAAGAACCTGGTCGGCGCCTTCCATCCGCCGCGCGCGGTGATCGCCGACACCACCGCCTTGCGTACCCTGCCCGATCGCGAACTGCGCGCCGGCCTGGCCGAAGTGGTGAAGTACGGCGCGATCTTCGACGCCAGTTTCCTCGATTGGCTGGAGGCGCATGCCGAGGCCTTGCTGGCCCGCGACGACGAGGCCCTGGCCGAGGCGGTCGCGCGCAGTTGCCGCTACAAGGCCGACGTGGTCGCACGCGATCTGTACGAACACGGCGACCGCGCCATGCTCAACTTCGGCCACACCTTCGGCCACGCGATCGAAACCGAACAAGGCTATGCCGGCACCCGCGGCGACGGCCTCAACCACGGCGAAGCGGTCGCGGTCGGCATGGTCTTGGCGGCGCGCCTGTCGGCGGCGCTCGGGCGCGCCAGTGCGGCCGACGTCGATCGCCTGAAGCATTTGCTGGAGCGGCTCGACCTGCCGACCTCGATTCCCGACGGCCTGACGCCGCAAGCCTTGCTGGAACGCATGCGCCTGGACAAGAAGGCCGATGCCGCCGGCCTGCGTTTCATTTTGTGGGACAAGGCCGGCGCGGCGCGGATCGTCGCGGGCGTGCCCGACGACGCGGTGCTGGCGGTGCTCGCCGCCGGTTGAGTGCGCAGCACGCGGGTGCGGCCGTCGGCCGCCGCACCGGCCCTGCACCAGGCATCTTGGCTCAAGGCCAGCCGACGGCGTGTTGCAGATACTCGATATGCCCGGGCAGCAGTTCGGTGACATAGAGCGTGGTCAGGATCGGATGATTTCCCCAGACGACGCCGCAGCGCGTATTGACCGGATTCACGCCGGCGTCGCGTTGGGTGTACTGGACCGCCGGGTTGTCCGGCGCGCCGACGTTGTTCGCTAGGCCGAGCGCCCAATGTTCCCAAGTCCGCCAAAGGTCCGAGGCCATGACGATGGAGTACTGGGTCGGCGCGGTGCCGTCGTTGCCCGATAAGGTCAGCCCGCTGAGGATCATGCACAGACGCGCCAGCGCGCGGGTGCAGGCCTGTTTCGCCGCGGCGCTGCCGGGCGCCGCATCGTTGCAGGCGGTGGCGGCGTTGGCCGCGATAATCTGCGCCTGCGCATCGGCGGCCGCATTGCCGAAGGTGTCGTGGACCCAGTCGACGAACCCCGGATTGAGCACGAACTCTTCGGCCTCGGCGTCGAACGACCAAGCCTGGTCGAAGATGGTCGGCGGCGTATTGGCGGCATGCCCGCCGGGGCCTCCGAACAAGGCATAGCCCCAGCACGGCGCATCGGGATTCGGATCGGCCCAATCGGGATCGACCTCGGCGCCGGGACCGAGATGGTTGCTGGCAAGTCCTTGCAATTGTGCGGCAGTCAATACGGGCATCGGGGCGGGCTCCTGGTGGTCGGAAAAGATCGAAGGCGGTGCGCTCGCAACGAACGCCCTGCCTGCATCCACTACCCGAACTAACGCAGCGGCGTCGCACCTGTGAACCCCGTCGCGGGCTCGGCGCCAGGTTTCACAGCGCGTCTGCCCGCACGTTTCCAGCCTTGCACCACCCGCGCTGAGGATCGGCATCGCATGGCCCTGAACCCCCTGGAACTGCTGCTTCTGCACAACGCCCTGACCCGACCGTCGCCTGCGACGAATGCGGCGGGCGCCGGCCAGCCCACTTCCGCACAACCCGCCGCCGTCACCACCAAGGAGCCGTCCATGGCCAACCAGTTCGAATTCCTCGACAAACATTTCGACCCGACCGATATTCCCGAAGTCGCCGCGCAGACCGCCTACGAGCGCTTCGGCAATTACCCCAACGCGCGCACCAGCACGGTGATCTTCAACATCAGCTGGGCCGCGCTCACCGACGCGATCAAGCATGCGGTGCTGAACTACACCAACGGCGGCGTCTACGACACCTCGGCCTTCGCCACCCTCAGCGCCGATGGCAATCAGTGGAACATCGTCGTGACCGGCCTGCAGTACGTGAATGCTTCGCGCACGATCGTGCGCGGTCGCCCCGAGTACGAGATCAACGAGTACAACAACGGCTCGGTCTTCGTCAAAGCCGAGGCGCTCGGTGCGCAATTGCTCGGCGAGGTCGTACACCTGGACACCGGCTTCGGCACCTGGGTGCAGCAGGTTCAGCTCAAGAACCCGGCGACGTACTGACTTCGCCAGCCACCGACAGACGAAGCCCCGCCATGGCGGGGCTTCGCATTGCCGGGCGAACCGAGCGGATCGAGCGGATCGGGACCGACCCGCTGACGGATCCGCCGCCGAGCTTCAGGCGGCCGCCCGGTTGCGGGCCCGTGCGCGCTGGTTGGATGCATGCGGGTTGTCGAGGTAGGGCTCCGCACCGGTGTGCACCGCATCGATCCATTCGTCGGTGCTCAGCACCGCAGCGAAGCGGCTCTGGAACACCACCATGAACACGCGATGGATCTCTTCGGCGCTGGCATGGCCGGCGCTGTTCTCGTACGACAGCGAACCGCTGGCGTCGTGCAGGAACTCCACGTTCAAGTTCAGATGCGCGGCCTCGAACACGGTGGATGCGTCGCAATTGTGGGTCATGTAGCCGATCACGCTGAGGGTGTCGATGCCGTTGGCTTCGATCCACTGCTTGAAGTCGGTGCCGGTGAACACGCTCGGAAAATTCTTCTCGATGTAGTGATCGCGCGGGCGGCTGGCGACGACGTCGTTGAGCTCCCAGCCCGGAGTGCCCTTGTCGAACACCGGCGAACCGGCCGGCGCGGTGTTCTGCACCACCACCACCGGCACCCCGGCGGCGCGCGCGGCGTCCATGGCACGGCCGATGTTGGGCAGGGTCTTGGCGACCGGCGGGTATTCGATCGGCAGGCCGTCGGCGAAATAGTCGTTCTGCACGTCGATCACGACGAGGGCGCGTTTGCGGCTGGTGGACGAAGCGTTCATGAGGGGTCTCCGGAAAGGGGGGCTGCGAGGTGGGCTCATTGTTCGCTTTCGCCGACCCGGCCGATACTGGCCCAAATGACAATATTCGATAGGATCGGGCCATGTACAATCAGGCCATGAACGAATCCGCCGACTCCCAGCGCCTGGCCGTGGTCGCCTTCGACCGCATCAGCCCCTTCCACCTGTCGGTGCCCTGCCTGGTGTTCGATAACCGCGAAGGCGACCGCGACCTCGACCTGCCGCAATTCGACCTGCGCGTCTGTGCCGCCGAGCCCGGCCGCCTGCGCACCCGCGCCGGTTTCAGCATCGAGACGCGCTACGGCCTGCAGGCCCTGCGCAGCGCCGACACCATCATCGTGCCGTCCTGGCGCGACGCCGACGAGCGCCCGCCGGAGCCCTTGCTCAAGGCCTTGCGCGGCGCACATGCGCGCGGCGCCCGCATCGTCGGCCTGTGCCTGGGCGCCTACGTGCTGGCCGAAGCCGGCCTGCTCGACGGCCGGCGCGCGACCACGCACTGGCATTGGAGCGAGCACTTCGCCGCGCGCTATCCGCAGGTCGCGCTGCAACGCGATGTGCTCTACGTCGACGACGAACGCATCACCACCTCGGCCGGCACCGCCGCGGCGCTGGATTGCTGCCTGCACCTGCTGCGCGGCATGCACGGCGCCGAGATCGCCAACCGCGTCGCCCGCCGCCTGGTGGTCGCGCCGCACCGCCAGGGCGGGCAGGCCCAGTACATCGAACAGCCGCTGCCGGCCTCGGCCCAGGACGACCGCCTGGCCACGGTGCTGGCTTGGGCGTTGGCCCATCTGGACCAGGCGCACAGCCTGGACGCCCTGGCCGAACGCGCGCTGATGAGCCGACGCACCTTCACCCGCCGCTTCCGCGACAGCACTGGCACCACGGTCGGGCAATGGCTGACCGGCCAACGGCTGGCGCGTGCCCAGCGGCTGCTGGAAACCAGCGACGCCAGCCTGGACGCGATCGCCGCCGAGACCGGCTTCGGCACCCCGGCCTCGCTGCGCCAACACTTCGCCGCCCAGCTCGGCACCTCGCCCTCGGCCTACCGACGCGGTTTCCGCGGCGCCTGAAAGTACCGCCGACGCAACGCTCCGGGGTGCGGACCGCGACAACGGGCCCGGTCGGCGCGGGCCCCGCAACCGCTACAATCGCCGGGTGCGCCTCCTTCTCCAACAACGGCCGGAAGGCCGCGAAGCTCCCCGCTTCGTACAGCTGATGCTGCAGCCCGACTTGCTCGGCGGCTGGACGCTGCTGCGCGAAACCGGCCAGATCGGCGGCCGCAGCACGGTCCGGCGCGAGCAGTTCATGGACCACGACAGCGCCCTGGCGGCGCTGGAACAGGCCCGCGACCAACAGCTCAAGCGCGGCTTCCAGCTGATGTTCTCGCAGGGCGCCGAAGCGCCGCGATGAGGCTTTCCCTGGGTCGGTCCGGTCGGGCGGGAACAGCAAATCCCCCCTGCCCCTTCAACAAAGGGGAGAACGGCGCGGTTGCGCGACGCTCGGTCGCTGGCCGCCAGGTGGTCGCTGCGGCGATAGTGCGGCGGTCGGCGTCCTCCCATCGAGAGGTCTTCCCCCCCTTTGTTGAGGAAGATCGAAGGCGACCGGCTCCACGCCTCCACGACCTTGCCCCATCCACCCCATTCCTGCGCAGCCCCACCGGCTCGTCGCATTCCACCTTTCCCTCCCATTGATGGCGCACTTCGCCACGGTTCTCTCATGTCCAATCCTTCTCCCGTCAACGACCGCTTCCTGCGCGCATTGCGTCGCCAACCCGTCGATCGCACGCCGGTCTGGCTGATGCGCCAGGCCGGCCGCTATCTGCCGGAATACCGCGCCACCCGCGCCCAGGCCGGCAGCTTCCTCAACCTGGCCAAGAACCCGGAGCTGGCCTGCGAGGTCACCCTGCAGCCGCTGCGCCGGTTTCCGCTCGATGCGGCGATCCTGTTCTCCGACATCCTGACCGTGCCCGATGCGATGGGCCTGGGCCTGTATTTCGCCGACGGCGAAGGCCCGAAGTTCGAGCGCCCGATCCGCTCCACCGCCGACATCGACCGCCTTGCCGTGCCCGACATGGGCAAGGAACTGCGCTACGTGATGGATGCGGTCAGCACGATCCGCCGCGAATTGAACGGCTCGGTGCCGTTGATCGGTTTCTCCGGCAGCCCATGGACGCTGGCCTGCTACATGGTCGAAGGCGGCGGCAGCGACAACTACTCCAAGGTGAAGTCGCTCGCCCTCAACGATCCGGCGGCGATGCACCGTCTGCTGAGCGTGGTCACCGATGCGGTGATCGAATACCTCAAGGCCCAGCACGCCAGCGGCGCGCAGGCGCTGCAGGTGTTCGACACCTGGGGCGGCGTGCTGTCGCCGTCGATGTACCGCGAGTTCTCGTTGCGCTATCTGCAACGCATCGCCGCCGAACTGCCGCGCGGCGACGGCGACGAACGCGCGCCGCTGATCCTGTTCGGCAAGGGCAACGATCCCTATATCGAAGACCTCGCCGCGAGCGGCGCGGAAGCGGTCGGTGTGGACTGGACCATCGGCCTGGGCGACACCGCGCGCCGCATCGGCGGCCAGGTCGCGATCCAGGGCAACCTCGATCCGGTCACTTTGTACGCCACGCCGGAAACGATCCGCGGCGAAGTCGGCCGCGCGCTCGACGATTACCGCGACGGCAACGGCGGCTCGCGCGAAGGCCACGTCTTCAATCTCGGCCACGGTATGTCGCCGGACATGCAGCCCGAGCACGTCGCGGCGATGGTCGCGGCGGTGCACGAGCTGAGCGCGCGCTGAGGCTCGCGGGTCGGTGCGGGTCCGCGCTGATGCGCTCCCGTCGACTGTCCTCCCCCTACCCCTCTCCCGTGAACGGGAGAGGGGCTAAAGCAGGTCGCCACGGGCGCAACCCCTCTCCCGCTTGCGGCGGCCGAAGGCCGGATAACGCCAGGCGGGTTACACAAGCCTCCGATCAACCTCCGTCTTGCGCGACAGCACCGCGTCCATGGCTTCGCGCAGCAGGGTGCCGGTCACCGGCTTGCGCAGGAAACGGTCGAAGCCGGCCGCTGTGGCCTGCGGTTCGGCGTCGGCATCGGCGCGTGCGGTCACCGCGATCAAGGGCTGCGCGAAACCCTGCGAGCGCAGCTGGCGGGCCAGGTCGAGGCCGTTGATGCCGGGCAGGTCGAGATCGAGCAAGGCCAGGTCGAAGTGCCCGGTCGCCACTTCGGTCAGCGCCGCCAGGCCGTTGCCGACATGGGCGACGCGATGCCCCTGCGCGCGCAGCAGGCCGGCGATGACTTCGGCTACGGTCGCATCGTCTTCGACGAGCAACAACGACAGCGGCGCGGCGTAGGCGATGGATGCGGATTCGTCGTGCCTGCGCGGCGGCGGCGCGACGTTCTGCAGCGGCAGATCGAAGACGAAACGCGCGCCCTGCCCCGGTTCGCTGTAGACGGTGATGTGGCCCTCCATCGCCGCCGCCAGCTCCTGGCAGATCGCCAGCCCCAGGCCGCTGCCGCCGTAGCGCGCCGCGGTGCGGGCGCCGTCGCCCTGCTCGAAACGGCGGAACAGACGGTTCTTCTGTTCCTCGTTGAGGCCGGGGCCGGTGTCGGCGATCTCGAAACGCACGCCCTGCGGCTTCAGCGATTCCACGCGCAGACTGACCTTGCCTTCGTCGGTGAACTTGATCGCATTGCCGAGCAGGTTGAGCAGGATCTGGCAGACCCGGCTGACGTCGCCGCGCAAACCCGCAGGCGCGCCCGATGAGATGTCGATCTCGAAGGCCAGACGCCTCTGGCGCGCCAGCGGCGCCATCAGGTTGCTGGCTTCCTCGACTAGCGCGCGCAGGTCGAAGGCTTCGTCGGCGAGTTCGAGCTTGCCCGATTCGATCCGCGCCAGGTCCAAGGCATCGTTGACCAGGCGCAGCAGGTGCTCGCCGGCGCGGCGCACCGCCAGGGTGTAGCTGCGCTGGCGTTCGTCGAGCGGGGTGTCGAGCAGGAGTTCGCTCATGCCGAGCACGCCGGTCATCGGCGTGCGCACTTCATGGCCGAGGGTGGCGAGGAAGCGGGTCTTGGCGAGCGAGGCCTGCTTGGCGACTTCGCGTTCGTGTTCGGCGCGTTGCCAGGCCAGGCGCCGGCGTGCGCGCCGGCGGTAGGCGAACCAGAGCAGGCCGAGCAGCGACAGCACCAGGGCGATGAAACCGGTGATCGCCCATGGGCTCCACCACCACGGCGAATCGACATGGAGGGCGATGACCTGCACTGGCGTCCACACGTTGTCGGCGCTCTTGGCCTTCACTTCCAGGCGGTAGTCGCCGGGCGCGAGCTGCGAGAAATTGCGTTCGCCGCTGGCGCCGACATCGACCCAACCGGGATCGTAATTGCTGAGCCGGAACCGGTAACGATTGGTCTGGGCATTGTTGAACGACAACAGTCGCGCCACGATGCGCAGGTCGCGATCGCCATCGGCGATCGTAATAGGCGCGATGCCATCGGCGATCGGAATGGGCGCGATGCCATCGGCGTTCGTAATAGGCGCGATGCCGTCGGCTATGGCGGTCCGCGCGATGTCGTCGACGATCGTTACTGGAGGAACGCCGTCGGACCAAATCCCCTCGAACGCGACCGGTGCGCGCTCGACCGCAGTAACGGCAGCCGCCGCATTCGCGACCGGAAACGCGATGCGCTCGTTGCGCCGCCGCACTTCGATGGTCTCGATGATCAGCGGCGGCGCGCGCTCGATCGGCCGCACCACCGCCGGGTCGAACAGGATCAAGCCTTCCGGGCTGCCGACCAGGATGCGGCCGTCGCTCGGGCGCGCCTGCGGCCGTTCCAGGAATTCCTGGCTCGGCAAACCGTCCTTGACCCCGTACACGCGTACCGAACGCAGTTGCGGGTCGACCCGCACCAGGCCGCGCGTGGTGGTCATCCAGACCAAGCCGGCGCGGTCGACGATCAGGCCGCGCGCTTCGGTCATCGGCAGCCCGGCGCGGGCGCCGAGACTCGACTCGCGTTGCAGGCGCACGCCGTCCCAGCGATAGGCCTCGAGCGTGCCGAAACCGGCCGCCCACATCCGCGCGCGCCCTTCGAAAGCGAAAGCATGCACCGGTTGCGCCGGCGAACCCGGTACCGCATCGAAGCGGCGCGCGGCCGCATCCCAGCGCCACAATCCCTGCGAACTGGAGACCCACAAGACGCCGTCGGGGCCGTTGCCGCTTTGTTCGAGCACCGCGTCCTTCGGCAGGCCGCGCTCGCCGAAGGCGAACGACTCGCGTACGCGACCGTCGAGATCGCGCGCCTGCAGATCGCCGTCGCTGCCGAGCAACCAGATCAGTCCTTGGCTTTCGACCAACTCGGCGGTGGTGCCGCCGATCGTCGGATCGCGGACGCTGTCCAGGCTCCAGTTGCGATGCGCGCCGGTGGTCGGATCGATGCGCGCCAAGCCGCCGTAGTAAGTCACCCAGACCTGGCCGGCGCGATCCTGCAGCACCCGGTCCAGGCCCAGGTTGCCGCTGAATCCCTTGGCGACATGCACGACGTGCCCGGTCTCCGGATCGAGACGGTCGAGCACGCCGCCGCTGCCGACCAGCCACATGTCGCCGCTCTGCGCCGGGGCGATGCCGCGCACGCTGGCGTTGCCCAGGGTCGCGGGGTCGTCGATGCGCCGCGTCAGCACCGAGAACTGGCGCCAGTTCGGCGGCAGATACCACAGGCCGTGGCCGTTGCTGGCGAACCACAGGCCGCCCTCGCGATCCTCGTAGGCGCCCGACCAGTTCGGCCGCACCAGGCCCTGGCTGGTGCTGCTGAACAAGGGCACCACCGCGATCCCTTCGGCGTTGCCGATACCCAGGCCTTCCGGCAGATCGAACCAGTACTGGCCGGTGCGATCGCGGCGAAGCACGTCGATGATGGTCTTGTCGGGGGCGAAGCGCGCCCACGGTTGCGCTTCGTAGCGGCCGTTGGGACGGCGCACGCCGACGCCGTGCGGCGTGCCGAACCAGGCGGTGCCGTCGCTCTCGAAGGTGATGGTGTTGACGATGACCGAAGCCAGCGCCCGGTCGGGTACGCGCTCGAAATCGCGCCCGGTCCAGCGCGCCGCGCCGGCCAGCGTGCTCACCCACAGCGTGCCGTCGGGGGCGACGCTGAGGTTGGCGATGCCGTCGCTGGGCAGGCTGCGCGGATCGCCTTCGCGGGCCGCGTAACGGGTGATGCTGCCGTCGATCGCCATCCGGTGCAGGCCGCCGTGGGCGGTGCCGAACCACAGCGTGCCGTCGGGCGTGGAGGCGATCGACCAGATGTTGTTGTCGTGCAACCCCGGCGTATTGGCGCGGTCGTAGTAGCGGAACTGCTTGCGCTCGGCGTCGAGCATGGCCAGGCCGGACTGGCTGGTGCCGATCCAGACCCGGTTGCGCGCATCCACGTGCACCGCCCACAGGAAGTTGTCGCGCAGGCCCTGTTCGCGCCGCCAGACCCGGTAGCCGCTGCCGTCGTAGCGGGCGAGGCCCTCGCTGGTGGCCAGCCACAGATAACCTTGGCGGTCTTCGGCGATGCGGTTGACGGTGTTCGACGGCAGGCCGTCGGCGACCGTGAGCTGGCGCGGACGCGGCGTCTCGGGCAGGCCGGCCATGGCGGTCGGGAACATGCCGGTCGGAAGCGCGACGCAAAACAGCGCCGCCCAGGTCAGCGCGAACAGCCATCGAATAGTGCGCCGCATCCGGACTCCCTCGCCACAACGCGCGGCGATCCGGGATCGTCGCAATGTGTGTGTCCTCGCGCAAGCGCGGCCGCAGCCAAGTCCGTCGCCCATCCGCCCGCGGCCGCGAACGCCGGCGCTGCATTTACTGCGGCGGCGCGTGCCCCATCGCCGCGGCGACCGCTTCGGCCAGCATCGCGCCGGTGACCGGCTTACGCAGGAAGCGGTCGATGCCGGCCTCGCGCGTCTGCGGCTCGGCGTCCGGATCGGTGCGCGCGGTCACCGCGATCAATGGCCGCTCGAAACCCTGCGCGCGCAATTGCCGCGCCAGGTCCAGACCGTTGAGCCCGGGCAGGTCGAGATCGAGCAGGGCCAGATCGAAATGCCCGGTCGCCACTTCGGCCAGAGCGGCCAGCCCGTTGGCGACATGGGTCACGCGATGGCCTTGCGCGCGCAGCAGGCCGGCGATGACTTCGGCCACGGTGGCGTCGTCTTCGACCAGCAGGATCGCGCGCGCTTGCGCACGGCGCGTCACCGTCGGCGCGGCCTCCGAATCGGCGCTCGGCGGCGGCGGTGCCGCCACC
The DNA here is from genome assembly GCF_001442535.1 of Lysobacter antibioticus. NCBI lineage: Bacteria > Pseudomonadati > Pseudomonadota > Gammaproteobacteria > Lysobacterales > Lysobacteraceae > Lysobacter > Lysobacter antibioticus. The sequence goes on from NZ_CP013141.1 coordinate 792,200, forward strand.
GGCAGCAACGGCACGTCGAAGATGAAGCGTGCGCCCTGGCCGGGTTCGCTCTGCACCGCGATATGCCCTTCCATCGCCGCCGCCAGCTCCTGGCAGATCGCCAGGCCCAGGCCGCTGCCGCCGTAGCGCGCCGCGGTGCGCGCGCCTTCGGCTTGTTCGAAACGGCGGAACAGCCGCGTCTTCTGTTCTTCGTTCAAACCCGGGCCGGTGTCGGCGACCTCGAAGCGCACGCCCTGCGGCGCCAGCGCGTCGACGATCAGGCTGACCTTGCCGTGCTCGGTGAACTTGATCGCGTTGCCGAGCAGGTTCAACAGGATCTGGCAGACCCGGCTCGGATCGCCGCGCAGACCCTGCGGCGCGCTCGAGGTGATGACGACATCGAAGGCCAGCCCGCGCTGGCGCGCGAGCGGCTGCATCAGCCCGGTGACTTCGTCGACCAGCCCGCGCAGGTCGAACGGCCGGTCTTCGAGTTCGAGCTTGCCCGATTCGATCCGCGCCAGATCCAGGGCGTCGTTGACCAGCCGCAGCAAGTGCTCGCCGGCGCGGCGGATCGCCTCGGTGTAACTGCGCTGGCGCGGGTCGAGCGGCGTGTCCAGCAGCAACTCGCTCATGCCGAGCACGCCGGTCATCGGCGTGCGCACTTCGTGGCCGAGCGTGGCGAGGAAGCGCGTCTTCGCCAACGAGGCCTGTTCGGCGAGTTCGCGCTTGTGCACGGCCAGTTGCCAGTCGCTGCGGCGGCCGAGGCGGCGCCGATACACCAGCGCGCCGATCCCGAGCAGCAGCAAGGCGATCAATACGAAACCGACCTGGGCCCAGGTCGCGCGCCACCACGGCGGCTTGACGTGCAGGGTGAAGGCGACCGGATCGGACCAGATGCCGTCGGCGCCGGCGGCCTTCACCTGCAATCGGTATTCGCCCGGCTCCAGGCGCGAGAACACACGCTCGCCGTTGGCGCGTTGTTCGATCCAGTCCGGGTCGTAGCCCTCGAGTTTGAAGCGGTAAGTGTGCGAGCGCGGATCGAGGAAGGACATCAGCCGCGCGACCACGCGGAAATCGCGATCGTCGGATTCCAGTTGCACGGTGTCGTGCTGGACCGGCAACGACCACTCGTCCTCTTCGCGGCGCACGCTCAGGCTTTCCAGCGACAGCCGCGGCGGCCGCGAACGCGGGAACGGCGTATTGAGATCGAACAGCACCAGGCCGTCGAGCGACAAGGTCGCGGCGATGCCCTTGGCACCGCGCTGCGGCGCGGTGCGGTTCAACTCGACGTTGGGAATGCCGTCGCCGAGGCCGAACAGGCGCAGGCGCTTGTCCTTCGGCGAGACCAGCAGCAGGCCGCGCGAGGTGGTCGCCCAGACCATGCCCGCGTCGCTGACCAGCAGGCCCGACACGCTGGTGTCGGGATAACCGGCGCTGTTGTCGATGCGTTGCTCGAACGCGAGCTGGCCCTCGGCCCAGCGATACGACTCCAGCGCGCCGTTGCGCGCGATCCACAACCGATGCGGACCGGCGAAGGCCATCGCCTGGATGTCGCCGAACGCGCCGCCCGGCACGACGACGAAGCGCTTGCCGTCCCAACGCCGCAAACCGGCGGTACCGGCGAACCAGGGCTGTTCGTCGGGGCCTACCACGAAGGTCGCGGCGCCGGTGGTGAAACCGGCGGTCGAGAACACCCGTTCGATCTCGCCGGACGGCAGACGCTCGCCGGCGGCGTTGTAGCGGCGCGCGCTGCCGTCGGAAAACCACAGCCACAGGCCGCCGTCGGGCAGTTCGTGCAGGAACCACACCGTGGTGCCGAGTTCGCCGGCGCCGAACGGCCAGTTGCGCGCCTGGCGCGTGGCCGGGTCGAACAGACTCAAGCCGCTGGAATGGCCGATCCACAGCTTGCCGTCGGGCCGCAGATACAGGGTATGCATCCACTTCAGGCCGAGTTGCCGGTTATCGGCGACCGGTTCCAGCACGCGCGCATCGCGGCGCAGGCGATACAGATCGGTCGCCGACAGCATCCAGAAACCGCCCTCGCCGTCGGGCGCGATGTCGCGCACGTCGAGGCGATCGATCTGGATGCCGCCGACCGAGGTGATCGAAGCGAAACGGTTCCAGTCCGGCGGCAGGTACACCAAGCCCTGCGAATAGGTCACCAGCCACAGCCCGCCTTCGCCGTCGCGCAGCATCTGCTGCAGGCCGCTGCGGCGATCCCAGATGCCGTCGCCGGCATCGTCCTGCAACAAGCGCGCCTCGCCGTTGCGGTCGACGCGGTAGAGGCCGGCGGTGGTGCCGATCCAGCGTCCGCCGGACTGATCGCCGACGACGATGGCGTTGGTGGTCTGCTCGCCGAGCGCCCACGGCGCCGGGGTCATGCGGTCGTCGGTGCCGAGCCGGAACAGGCCGCGCTGGCTGCCGACCCAGATCGAACCGTCGGTTTCGCGCGACAGCTCGCCGATGCGCACGCCGGCGGTGTCGTCGCGGCCGATCGGGCCGAAGCGGCCGCGCTCGAAGCGCACCAGGCCGTGCATGGTGCCGACCAGCAAGCGACCGCGATCGTCGCTGAGCAAGGCCGTCACCGGTCCCGGCGGCAAGCGTTCGCCGGCGCCGACACCGGGGGTATAGCGCGACAAGCGGCCATCGGTGTCGATGCGGCACATCTCGCCGTCGTAGGTCGCGGTCCAGATCGCGCCGTCGGGGGTGCCGGTCATGTAGGAGACATCGTCGCTGCACGAAGCGTCCTGGCCTTCGAAGGCGACCCGGACGAATTCCTTGCGATCGCTGCCGAGCCAGCTCAGGCCGTCGCGGCTGGCGACCCAGACGCGGTCGCGGCCGTCGACGTAAACGTCTTCGATCATGTTGTCCGGCAGCGAGCCGGACAGGCCGATGATGTGGCGCCAGACGGTGAATTCGACGCCGTCGTAACGCGCCAGGCCGTCTTCGGTCGCGATCCACAGATAGCCCTGGCGGTCCAGGTCCATGCTCACGACCGACTTCGGCAACCCCTGTTCCTGGCCGTAACGGCGGAAACGCGGCGTTTCGGGAAGGCGTGCCTCTGCCTGCATGGCGAACAGCAACATCAGCAGACACAGACAACGTCCCAGCACGGGTTCCTCCTGGACCGCGAGCGAAGCCCCCGGTGCGGTCGAGCGCTATCGTCGCAACGGCTTCCCGCAGGCGCAAGCGCGGCTCATTGTGCGACATCCATCCGGTTCATCGAAACGTCCGCAGCGAGTGCGCGGGCCGCAACTGCGCATCGTGTCACGATTGCGCCCGTGCCAGCGCCGCAGCGATCAATGCTTCGCCGCCCGCACCGCGGCCACGGTGTCGGCGAGCATCGCGCCGGTCACCGGCTTGCGCAGGAAGCGATCGAAGCCGGCCTCGCTCGCTTGCGGCTCGGCATCGGCGTCGGCGCGCGCGGTCACCGCCACCAAAGGCTCGGCGAACCCCTGCGCGCGCAACTGGCGGGCGAGGTCGAGGCCGGTGATGCCGGGCAGATCGAGGTCGAGCAGGGCCAAGTCGAAATGCGCCGTGGTCACTTCGGCGAGCGCCGCCAGGCCGTTGGCCACATGCGTCACCCGATGGCCCTGGGCGCGCAGCAGACCGGCGATGACTTCGGCCACGGTCGGGTCGTCTTCGACGAGAAGCAAGGCCAGCGGACCGATCTGCGGCCCACGCGTCGCGGTCTCGGGCGATTTCGTGCTCGCCGGCGGCTCGGCGTTCGGCAGCGGCAGCTCGAACACGAAATGCGCCCCCTGGCCGGGTTCGCTGTGCACGGCGATATGCCCTTCCATCGCCGCCGCCAGCTCCTGGCAGATCGCCAGGCCCAGGCCGCTGCCGCCGTAGCGCGCTGCGGTGCGCGCACCGTCGGCCTGTTCGAAGCGGCGGAACAATCGCGCCTTTTGTTCTTCGTTCAAGCCCGGGCCGGTGTCGGCGACCTCGAAACGCACGCCCTGCGGCGCCAGGGCATCGACGATCAGGCTGACCTTGCCCTGTTCGGTGAACTTGATCGCGTTGCCGAGCAGGTTCAACAGAATCTGGCAGACGCGGCTGGCGTCGCCGCGCAGTCCGCGCGGCGCGCTCGGCGCGATCAGCACTTCGAAGGCGAGCCCGCGCTGCTGCGCGAGCGGCCTCATCAGCTCGGCGGCCTGTTCGATCAGGGCACGCAGATCGAAGGACTCGTCGGCGAGTTCGAGCTTGCCCGATTCGATCCGGGCCAGGTCCAGGGCGTCGTTGACCAGGCGCAGCAAATGCTGGCCGGCGCGCAGGATCGATTCGGTGTAGCCGCGCTGGCGCTCGTTCAAGGGCGTATCCAGCAGCAACTCGCTCATGCCGAGCACGCCGGTCATCGGCGTGCGCACTTCATGGCCGAGGGTGGCGAGAAAACGGGTCTTCGCCAGCGAAGCCTGCTTGGCGACTTCGCGTTCGTGCTCGGCCGCTTGCCAGGACAGCCGGCGTTGCAGGCGGCGCCGGTACGAGGCGGCGATCCACCACACCAGCAAAGCGATCAGTCCCGCCAACGCCGCCAGCGCCGGCGGCGTGCGCCACCACGGCGGCCGCACGTTGAATTCGAGGGTGCGCTCGACCGCGGCATTGCCGTTGGCGTCGACCGCACGCGCGTGCAGAACGTAACTGCCCGACGGCAAGCCGGCGAACACGCGCTCGCCGCTGTTGCCGACCGACACCCAATCGCTGTCGTAGCCTTCCAGGCGGGTGTAGTAACGATTGGCCTGCGGATCGTCGAACGACAGCAAGCGCAGCTGCACGCGCATCTCGCGGTCGTCCGGCGCCAGCGACGGAATCGTCGCGTAGCGCGCGGCGCGCGTCGCCCCGGCCGGCAGGGAAGAACCCTGCAACGGCAGCGGCACCCAACGCCCGTGCCGGCGCACGTCGAGCTGATGCCACTGCAGGCGCGGCTGGCGCGGCGGCGGGTCGGCCAGTTCGGTGTCGACCAACACCACGCTGCCGTCCGACAGCGCCGAGGCGAGCACGCCGCCAGGGGTCATGGTCGAACCGCGGCGGATGAATTCCTGGCTGCTCATGCCGTTCTGGACACCGAAGTGACGCAGTTGGCGCGCCTTCGGGTCCCAGCGGAACAGGCCGCGCGAGGTCGGCATCCAGATCCGGCCGAGGCGGTCGCGGAACAGATCGGTGGCCTCGACCGCGGGAATGCCCTCGGCCACGCCGATCCGCGCTTGTAGACGCCACTTACCGCCGTCGCGGCGGTAGTGCTCGAGTCCGTTGAGGGTCTGCAGCCACAGGCTGTCGGCGGCATCGAAGACGAAACCGAACACGCGCTCGCGCGGCAGGCCTTGCACCGCTTGCATGCGCTTGCCGGCGGCATCGTGACGCAACATGCCCTGCCCCGAGGCGACCCACAGCACGCCGTCGGGCGCGAGCTTCATCGACCCGAGGTCGCCGACGCCGATGCCCTGCTCGGGCCCGACCAGGATCGTCGACAAGACTTTGCCGGTGTCGGTGTCGCGCTGCTGCAGGCCCTGGGTCAGGAACGAAATCCACAGCGTGCCGTCGCGCGCGATCAGCATCCGCTCGGGCTCGCCGTTGAGCGCCGGCTCCGGCGTGTCCACGGTCCAGTCGCGCCAGACCCCGGAAGGATCGATCCGCACCACGCTGTTGCGGCTGGTCGCGACCCAGAGCCGGCCCTTGCGATCTTCGACCGCGGCATTGGGCACGCTGTGGCCGATCGAATCGTGCGGCCCGTCGCTGACCGGCTCGACCACGCCGTCGGCGCCGAGGCGTTCGATCTCGCCGCGCGCGCCGAGCAGCCACAGCCCGCCGCTCGCCGACGGCGCCAGCGAAGGATAGAGCTCGCTCGACAAGGTGCCGCGCTCGCGCGAGTACTGGGCGACGCGGCGCCAGTCCGAGCGCAGATAGCCCACGCCGGTGCCTGCGAACGGAAACCAGAACGAGCCGTCTTCCTGGCCGACGATCTGCTGCACCGGCCGCGCCGGCCGCGCCGGACCGAGCGTCGCCGGCACCGGCACCGCATTCGGCGCCACCCGCCAGATGCTGCGCTGGGTGCCGAGCCAGAAATTGCCGCCGCGATCGGGCGCCAGGGTCAGCACCGCATTGAGACTGCCGAACATCACCGAATAATCGGGATCGGTCCAGCGACCGTCGCCTTCGCGCCGGTACAGGCCGGTCTTGGTGCCGACCCACAGTTGATCGCCGACCGGGGTGACCGAGAAGATCCACGGCGCCGGGTCTTCGCCGGGCACGGCGACGCGTTCGAAGTCGCTGCCGGTCCAGCGCGCCAGCCCCTTGAAGGTGCCGACCCACAGATCGCCGCGGCCGTCGTAGGCCAGCGACAGCACCGTTTCCGCCGGCAGGCTGCGCAGGTCGCCGGGTTTGGGCACGAAACGGGTGATGCGGCCGTCGCGGTCGAGCCGATGCAGACCGCCGCCGTAGGTGCCGAACCAGACCTCGCCGTTGCGGCTGGCGACGGCGAAGGTGTCGTCGCTGCCGATCTCGGGGCGTTCGGCCTGGCGGTAATGGACGAAACCTTCGCGTTTGCTGTCCATCATGCTCAGGCCGCGGCCCTCGGCCGCGACCCAGATGCGGTCGCGATCGTCGACCGAGACCAGGGTCAGGTCGTTGCCGGGCAAGGATGCCGGGTCGCCGGGCGTATGCCGCCAGACCTTCATGCCGATGCCGTCGTAGCGCGCCAGGCCGTCGGTCGTGGCCAGCCACAGATAGCCGGCGTGGTCGAAGGCCATGCCGTTGACCTTGCTCGACGGCAGCCCGTCGGCGACGCCGATGATGCGCGCGCGCGGAACTTCGGGCACGGCCGCCCCGGCCGCCCAAGAGGCGCCCAGGCACAGACAGGCGGTTAGCAGCGCTCGCAGCATTCGGTTCCTTCCCCGGGTGGAACGCGGCGTCCCAGCGCCCGTCTTGTTCGTTCCCTCGGGTACTAGGCTCGGCGATACCGCCTGTACGAAGCAAGGGGCACGCCTCGCGGAGGCCGAACTCCCCGGCGGGCGGGCGGTCGAAACGGATCGTTGCGCGTGCCTAGACACGACTTTGCGCGGCTGTGCCTAGAATCCACCCGAACCTTGCCGGAGCCGTCATGCCTCTCATCCGCCGTTGCGCCGTCGTCCCCGTTGCGCTGGCCGTACTGCCGCTCGCGCTGGCGGCGGCCGCTGCGCGCGCGGCCGAGCCGCAGCGCTACGGCCTGGACCCGGTGCACACACGGGTGATGTTCGCGGTCTCCCATGCCGGCTTCTCTCAGGCCATCGGCACGGTGTCCGGCGCCAGCGGCAGCCTGCTGTTCGACCGCAACGACTGGCGCGGCGCCAAGCTCGAGGTCAGCGTGCCGCTGACCCGGCTCGACCTCGGCGACGCCAAGTGGAACGCCGCCACCCTCGCTGCCAACCTGCTCGACGGCAAACGCCACCCGCTCGCCCGGTTCGTTTCTGAAACCGTCGAGCCGCTGCCGAGCGAGGGCGAAACCCCGTCCGACCGCGCCCGGGTCTGCGGCGCACTGAGCCTGCACGGCGTCACCCGCCCGCTGTGCATGGACGTGCGTCTGAACGCCTTCAAGCGTCACCCGCTGCCGCCGTTCCGCCACACCGCCGGCTTCTCGGCGACCGCGCGCCTGAGCCGCGCCGAGTTCGGCATCGACGCCTGGAAGTCGGTGATCGGCGACGAGGTCGAGCTGCGCATCGAAGCCGAAGCGGTGCGCAACCAGCATCTCGGCAACGACCCCTCCAACGACAGCGAACCGATTCCGGACGGCACTTTGCCTTCAACCAGCGACGAAACACCCGATCCTTCCACCAGTGCAGCCACGCCCGAACCGGAGCCCCGCCGATGACTCTCAAGAACACCGCCGTCCGCTGGGGTCCGATCAGCCAGTTGCTGCACTGGGCGGTCGTGCTGTTGATCGCCGCCATCGCCATCATCGGCCTGACCATGACCGACATGAGCAACGGCCCGTCGAAGATCAAGATCTACGCGCTGCACAAGTCGCTCGGCCTGACCCTGTTGAGCCTGGTCGTGCTGCGCCTGCTGTGGCGCTTATATGCCGGCACCCCGCGCCCGGTCGCGGGCACGCCGCACTGGCAGGAGCGCATCGCCTCGCTGACCCATTGGGCCTTGTACGCGCTGATGTTCGCCCTGCCGATCTCGGGCTGGGTGTTCAACTCTTCTTCCGGTTACCCGCTGCAGTATTTCGGCTGGTTCAACCTGCCGCGCATCGCCGAACGCAGCGAAGACCTGTCGCGCCTGAGCCACGACATCCACGAATACGGCTTCTGGCTGCTGCTCGCCCTGGTCCTGGCCCATGCCGGCGCGGCCTTCTACCACCATCTGTTCCAGAACGACGACACCCTGACCCGGATGCTGCCGGGCCGCCGCAAAGCGCAGCCCGTCCTGGCCGCCTCTCCTTCCCCATCCCCCTCGCAAGTTCCGGAGCACCCCGATGCCGATTAAATCCCTCGCCCTGGCCGGCCTGCTGTTCGCCGCCACCGCGCCCGCGTTCGCCGCCGACTATGTCCAGCAGCCCGGTTCCAGCCTGACCTTCGCCACCCAGTACCAAGGCGAAGTGTTCGCCGGCAACTTCCCCGGCTTCACTGCCCGCCTGAGCTTCGACCCGGCGCATCTGAACACCTCCAAGCTCGACGTGGTGATTCCGCTGGCCGGCGCCAACACCAAGAACAGCGAGCGCGACGACACCCTCAAGGGCGTGGATTTCTTCAGCATCGCCAAGTTCCCGCAGGCCCGTTTCACCGCAACCAAGTTCCGCAGCCTGGGCGGCAACAACTACGCCGCCGACGGCAGCCTCAACCTGCGCGGCGCGACCAAGCCGGTCACCCTGACCTTCACCTGGGCCGCGGGCGCGAAGCCGGTGTTGGCCGGCAAGGCCACCGTCAAGCGCCTGGATTTCGGCGTGGGTGGCGGCGATTGGGCCGACACTTCGATCATCCCGAACGAAGTGGCGGTCAGCACCAAGGTGACCTTCGCCCCGGCGAAGTGAGTTGGTGGCGCGCCGCGATGGCGCGCCGTAGCGAGCGCATTGCCAGGTATCTGCCGTTGCTGCACGATTGCTGTTGCTGTTGCTGTGCGTAGCCTCGCATTAGCGAAGGCAAAAGAAGACCCGAAGGGCGGCGCGCAAGGATGCGCGCCGTTTTTCATCGGGACAGGGATGTCCCGTATGAAAAATCCCCGCGTATGCACCGCTCGTGCGGGCTTGTGATTCAAAGAAAAGCATTTTTCTTTGGTTACCTTTCTTTTGTTGCTTATGACAAAAGAAAGTAACCCGCCGCTTTAGTGGCGGAAGCTTTAAGCGTTTGATCCTGATCTTGATCTTGCTTGATATAAGCGCCGCGAGTTCCTCACAGCGCGGTCGCGGCTTGCGCCGCTCCTACCCTTTGGATCGCAGGCACTCGCAGCAGTCGCTACCAACAGACGCAAGTAGGCGATCACCCCTCACCCCGCGCGCCCCAGCAACACCCCCACCGCCGCCGCATCGAACGGCCAATCCAACTCGACCCCGGCCGCCTCATCGCGCAAAACCGGCACCCGCATTCCGTACAAGGCCTCCAATCGCTCGTCTTCGTCGATGAAGACGCTCTCGAACTCGGGCGCGCGGGCTTGCGCGAGCACCTCCAGCGCGAGGTCGCACAGGTGGCAGTCGTCGCGCTGGAACAGGGTCAGGACGGGTACGGTCGTGGTCACGGCAATGCGGCGCAGTATGGCGTCGGAAACAGGTCGACCCGGGTAGAATAAGCGGCTCCGCGCCTGTCGCGGCATCGCCGTCCGGATGCCGGCAGCGCGCGGTCCGCCAGCATCGTCCGACTTCTTCCTTCGTTGGAGCAGCAAGCCCGTGGCAGTCAGCAGTTTCGACCTGTTCAAGATCGGCATCGGCCCGAGCTCGTCCCACACCGTCGGCCCGATGCGCGCCGCCGCGCGCTTCATCGAGCGCTGGCTCATCGAAGGCTGCAACAGCGAAGCCGAAGGTGCCGACCTTGCCCGCACCGCGCGCGTGCGCGCCGAAGTGTTCGGCTCGCTCGCGCTGACCGGCCGCGGCCACGGCACCGACAAGGCCGTGCTGATGGGGCTGGAAGGCCATTGGCCGAACCTGATCGATCCCGACATCATCCCGGCCGCGCTCGAACGCATCCGCAGCACCAAGCGCATCCGTTTGTTCGGCCGCCACGAGATCGGCTTCGACGAGAAGCACGATCTGATCATGAACAAGCGCCAGAAGCTGCCGTTCCACACCAACGGCATGCGCTTCACCGCCTACGACGCGGCCGGCGAGGTCATCGCCACGCGCGACTACTACTCGGTCGGCGGCGGCTTCGTGGTCAACCAGGACGAAGCGGCCGAAGACCGCATCGTCGCCGACACCACCGATCAGCCCTATCCCTTCCATTCCGGCGACGAGCTGCTGGCGCAGGCGCAACGCAGCGGCCTCAGCATCGCCGAGATGATGATGGCCAACGAGCGGGTCTGGCGCAGCACCGAAGAAATCAACGACGGCCTCGACGCGATCTGGAACGCGATGCAGTCCTGCGTCGCGCGCGGCATCCGCGAAACCGGCACCCTGCCCGGCGGCCTGCATGTCTCGCGCCGCGCGCCGGCCTTGTTCGACGAGCTGTCGAGCAAGCCCGAAGCGGCGATGCGCGATCCGCTCACCGTGCTCGACTGGGTCAACCTGTACGCACTCGCGGTCAACGAAGAGAACGCCGCAGGCGGGCGCGTCGTCACCGCGCCGACCAACGGCGCCGCCGGCATCATTCCCTCGGTGCTGCACTATTACGACCGCTTCTGCCCCGGCGCCAACCTGCAGGGCGTGCGCAACTTCCTGCTGACCGCGGCCGCGGTCGGCATCCTATACAAGGAAAACGCCTCGATCAGCGGCGCCGAAGTCGGCTGCCAGGGCGAGGTCGGCGTGGCCTGCTCCATGGCCGCGGCGGGTTTGGTCGGCGCGCTCGGCGGCACCCCGAGCCAGATCGAGAACGCCGCCGAGATCGGTATGGAGCACAACCTCGGCCTGACCTGCGACCCGATCGGCGGCCTGGTGCAGATTCCCTGCATCGAGCGCAACGCGATGGGAGCGGTCAAGGCCATCAACGCCTACCGCATGGCCATGCGCGGCGACGGCAAGCACAAGGTCAGCCTCGACAAGGTCATCAAGACCATGCGCGACACCGGCCGCGACATGCAGGACAAGTACAAGGAAACCTCGCGCGGCGGCCTGGCGGTCAACGTCATCGAGTGCTGAGGCGAGGATGAGCGCGCCGCTCCGGCACCGGGACGAAGGCCGGAGCCTCGGCGTCTTCGCCGATCGCATCGAGGTGTCCTGCCCTCGCTGCGGTCAGGCCGGCGTCGTGCGCGCCGATTGGCGCGACCGGCAATGGCATGCGCTCTTCGTCTGCGCGCACTGCGCGCTGGAAGCCCGCAGCGAACGTTGCGACTGGTTCGGCGAAGTCTGCGTCCATGGAAGACGGCCCTGCGGCTACTGCGGCCATCAATGGCTGCGCATCGATCGGCTGCGCCCCGCTTCGGCGCAGGCGCGGCACGTGCACGAGTGCTCGTCGATGCATCTGGACGAGTCCTTGCCGGTGCAATGCCCGATCTGCACGCGCAGCAGCGAGGTGAAGATCGACGCCGTGCGGCGGCGTGGACGCGACGGGCTCGACCCGCATTTCGGTCTGCCGCTGCGACTGGTGGAAACGACCCGAGCCGGCCTGTTGTGGGTCTATAACGCGCAACACCTCGACGAACTGCGCCGCTACATCGCCGCCGACCAGCGCGAACGCCGGGGCGTAACCAACAGGAGCATGATCTCCCGCTTGCCGACCTGGATGAAACTCGCGCGCCATCGCCCGCTGATGCTGAAGTCGCTCGACCGGCTCGCCGCCTTATCGTCACCGCCCAAGCGCGCATGACGCCGATGCGCTGCATCGTCCTGCCCGGCATGGACGGTACCGGCGAGCTGTTGTCGGACTTCGTCGCGGCGATGGCACCGGAGTTCGCCACCGAAGTGATCGCGTACCCGCGCGACCGCCCGCTGGGCTACGACGAACTGGTCGCGCGGGTGCGCCCGCAGTTGCCGACCGACGAACCTTATTTGCTGATCGGCGAGTCGTTCTCCGGCCCCATCGCGATCCGCCTCGCCGCATCGAAGCCGCCGAGTCTCGCTGGCCTGGTGCTGTGCGCCTCGTTCGCGCGGGCGCCGCGGCCGCCCGGCTCGCCCTTGAACGCGGCAACGCTGGCGCGGCTCGCCGGGCTGCTGCCGCTGGCCCGCATGCCGACGCGCTGGGTCGCGACGGCCATGCTCGGCCGCTGGTCCTCGCCGCAGTGGCGCGCGCGCCTGGGCCCGCTGTTGGCTTCGCTGGACCCGGCTGTGATGCGCCATCGCCTGCGCGAAGGCGGCGCGGTCGACGTCACCGCGGCGCTGGCCGAGATCGCCTGCCCGCTGCTGTACCTGCGCGCGCGCCGCGACCGGCTGGTCTCGGCCGACAGTTGGCGAAGCATCGGCGAGGCCCGGCCTGACGCACGCTGCATCGAGATCGACGCGCCGCATTTCCTGCTGCAGGCCCACGCGCCCGCTGCGGCGGCGGCCGTACGCGCCTGGCACGACGAGTTCGCGAATACAGGCGGCGACTGAGGCCCGGCCCGCGACGGCGCAGCCCGCGCCTCGCCCTGCGAGCGGCATGCACCGTTTGCGACGACCGCGCGATTTCACCGCATTTTGCCCTGCAACATGTGACTACTATCGGCCAGCGCCAGCCGGAGTCACCTCCATGCCAGCCCGCTTGAGCCGTCGCGACTTCCTCAAAGGCAGCCTGGTGGCCGGGATCACGGTGTACATCGCCGCCCCGGGCAGCGCCGCCATCGCCGCTCTGTTCGAGCGCGAACGCATCCGGCCGTTGCCCTGGGACGCCAAGACCGGGCACATCCGCTACCGCAGCGACGCCACCGCCAAGGTCACCGGCGAAAAGCTCTTCAGCTACGACATGCGCTCGCGCGACCTGCCCGGCTGGCCGCCCGAACAGGCCCACGCGATGCTGCTGCGGGTCACCCGCGCCGATCGCGTGTTCGAAGGTTTCGACCTGTCCTCGCTCGACCCGGGCCTGCAGCCCGACCGCATCGTCACCGCCGCCGACCTGCTGCGCGACGGCGTCGCCTTTCCGAAGTTCTACGGCGAGGACATGCTGCTGCCCGCCGGCAAGACCCCGGCCTATCTGGGCCAGGCCGTAGCCTTGCTGATCTGGAACGATTTCGCCCGCTTCCGCGCCGCCAAGAGCCGGCTCAAGTTCCGCGACGAGCTGATCCGCTGGGGCGCGCACAGCGGCCTGCTCGAACGCGCGCCCTGGGCCAGCTTCCGTTACGTGCGCGTAGGCGGCACGACGCCGTTCGACGACGACGCGTATTCCAGCCTCAAGGACAGTCCGCTGTTCCCGTCCGGCTACCGCAAGCAGACGCCGCAGTGGCCGCTGGCCGATGCCATGGGCGCGATCGATGCCCAGGGCATGGCCCATGCCGAGGCGATCGCGGCCGAACTCGACCGGCCCGGCGCCGGCAAACAGGTATTCGAGCGCGAGTACTTCTCGCAATCCATCGACACCGCGGCGATGGAACTCGACAACGGCAACGGTTGGTTCGACGCCGCCAGCGGCACCCTGCACGCAGTGTCGGCGACCCAGTCGCCCAACGAAGTCGCCGAAGACGGCGCGCGCATGCTCGCCGCCAGCCGCTTCGCGGTGAAGCGCCTGGTCCTGCATCCCTGCTACACCGTCGGCTATGGCTCCAAGGACCACAACCCCTACCCGTTCTACGCGCTGATGGCCGCGCTGTACGGCGACGGCCGGCCGGTGCGGCTCGCCAACGACCGCTACGAACAGTTCCAGTCGAGCCTCAAGCGCCACAGCTTCCGCATGCGCTACCGGCTCAAGCTCGATCGCGCCAGCGGCAAGTTCGAGGTATTCCAGGGACGCATGCAGGGCGACGGCGGCGGCCGGATGAATTTCTCGCCTTCGGTCTGCCTGGTGGCGGCGACCGCGGCGCAGTCGATCTACTATTTCCCGCGCAGCGACCTCGCCAGCACGGTGATCGCCTCGCATGCGCTCGATGCCGGTTCGGCGCGCGGCTACGGCACCCTGCAAAGCATGGGCGCGACCGAGATGCTGGTCGACGAGGTCGCCGCCGAACTCGGGCTCGACCCGATCGAACTGCGCCTGCGCAACGTGTTCGCCACCGGCATGAAAAACACCCAGGGCGCGATCCCCGGCGGCTTGCAACGCGCCGAAGAAATCCTGCGCAAAGCCCGCGAGCATCCATTGTGGACCGAGCGCGCGGCGCGCAAGCGCGAGTACGAGGCAGCGCACCCGGGCAAGCGCTACGGGGTCGGCTTCGGCTGCGTGCAGAAGGACTACGGCACCGGCGCCGAGGCCGCGTTCGCCGAAGTCGCGCTCGACCGCAGCGGCCGCATCGTCCTGCGCCACATCGGCATCGAGATGGGCACCGGCATGGCCACCAGCCAGGCCGCGGTCTGCGCGCAATGGTTGGGTCGGCCCGCCGACGAGATCCGCACCGGCGAAACCGACTGGCGCGAACTGCCGATGTTCGCCACCGACGATCCCTGGCTGATGTCGGCCGCGGTGCAGGACGCCCACGTCGGCGATCCGCGCTGGACGCCCAACTACGCCAGCCCCAGCAGCGCCAGCAATTCGGCGTATTTCTTCAGTCACGCCACCCGCGAAGCGGCGCGGCTGCTGTTCACCCAAGGCCTGTGGCCAGCCGCTCAGGCGATCTGGAGCCAGGGTTTCGGCGGCGGCCAACTCTCGCCGCTGGCGATACGGCGCGAGGACGCGCGTTGGGTCGAAGGCCGACTCACCGCCGGCGGCCTGGCGCCGTTGGACCTGCGGCAACTCGCTGCGAAGGCCTACGAACTGGGCCTCGCCACCGGCGCGATCGTGCACACCTTCAATCGCTGGCAATGGGCCGAGGCGGAATTCCCGCTGGGCGACGACGCGCGTCTGCCGCTGGACGGTCTGGCCCTGCGCTGGGGCGACGGCGGCGAGCTGCCGCCCGGCGAATCCCGACCCGGGACGGCGACCGCCAACGGCTACCGCATGGTCGAACGCACGCGCGTGTTCTACCCATCTCCGCAACGCAATAACGCCGGCGTCGTTTACTACAGCGCCATCGGCACCATCGCCGAAGTCGCGGTCGACACCGCCACCGGCCGGGTCGAACTGCTCGACCACCATTCGATCCTCGAATGCGGTGCGCCGATCGTGCCCGAGTTGGTGTCCAGCCAATTGCAGGGCGGCCTGGCGATGGGCATCGGCCATGCCCTGCACGAATTCCTGCCGCTGTACGAAGACGGCCCCGGCAACGGCACCTGGAACTTCAACCGCTACGCCCTGCCGCGCGCGCACGACGTCGCGGTGTGGCGGCAGAGCAGCGACATCCTGCCGCCGCTGTCGCAGACCGACGCGCCCAAAGGCATGGCCGAGGTGGTGATGATCGCGGTGGTGCCGGCGATCGTGAACGCCATCGCCCACGCCACCGGCCACCGTTTCCGCGAACTGCCGGTCACCCCCGACAAGATCCTCGCCGCCGCTGCCGATGCCGACGCAACCGCCGCTGCCGCCCGGGAGGCCCGCGTATGAGCGCCTCGCCGATCCGCACCCGCCCGCTCGCGCTGGACATCAACGGTCGTCGCCACGGGCCGGTCGACGTGCCCGAGGACATGATGCTGGTCGATGTCCTGCACGAATATCTCGGCCTCACCGGCACCCGCTTCGGCTGCGGCCAGGGCGTGTGCCGCGCCTGCACGGTCATCGTCGACGACGAGCACGGGCCGCGCGAAGTGCGCAGTTGCATCACCGGCGCGCACTACTTCAACGGCAAGCGCATCCGCACCGTCGAAGGCCACGCCGAGCGCGACGACACCGGCAGGCTCAAGGCACTGTCGCCGGTGCAGCAGGCCTTCCTCGATCATTTCAGTTTCCAGTGCGGCTATTGCACGCCCGGTTTCGTCAACGCCGCCACGGTCCTGCTCGAACGCCTGGCCAAGCGGCCCATCGCCCACAGCGAGGTCGAGCACACCATCACCGAGGCGCTCGATCCGCATCTGTGCCGCTGCACCGGTTACGTGCGCTATTACCAGGCGGTGAAACAACTGGTGCTGGAAACGCCCGGTCTAGTCCGCGACACCGAGGCCGCGCGCAAGCCGCGGGAGGGCACGCCATGAGCCGGCGCCGCTGGAAACGTCTGCTGGTCTGGGCGCTGGCGATCGTGGCGATCGTGCTGCTCTGGATCGTCGGCAGTTGGTTGGTGCAGCGTTGGTATCAGCGCGGCCCGGCCGTGCAGGTCCAGGCCAGCGCCGAACAGATCGAACGCGGCCGGTACCTGGTCGCGGCCGCGGATTGCGCGGCCTGCCACACCGCCGACGGCGGCGCGCCGTTCGCCGGCGGGGTGCCGCTGGCCTCGCCGTTCGGCGTCATCCACGGCACCAACATCACCCCGGATACGCAGACCGGCATCGGCCGCTACAGCGCCGACGAATTCTTCCATGCGATCACCCGCGGCGAGGCGCGCGACGGCCACCAGTTGTATCCGGCCATGCCCTACGTGTCCTACAAGACCCTGGCGCGGGCCGACAGCGATGCCATCTACGCCTATCTGATGACGCGCCCGGCGGTGCAGCAGGAGAACCGCGCCAACGGCGTCGGCTTCCCCTTCAACATCCGCACCGGCATCCATGCCTGGAACCTGCTGTTCGCCGGTGCCGACGCCCAGCCCGCCTCGCAAGGCAGCTCGGCGGCATGGAAGCGCGGCGAATACTTGGTCGAAACGCTCGGCCATTGCGGCGAATGCCACAGCCCGCGCGGCTGGCTCGGCCAGGTCGATCGCGACCGTCCGTTGACCGGCAACGACCGCCTTGGTCGCTATGCCGCCCCGGACCTCACCCCGACAGGCTTGGCGGCGCGAGGCTGGGACCGCGCCAGCCTGCGCGCCTACCTCGCCACCGGCACCGCGGCGCCAGCGGTGGCCTCGGACGAAATGCTCAAGGTGGTGAACCTGTCGACCAGCCGGCTCGACGGCAAGGACCTCGATGCCATCGCGACCTATCTCAGCGGCGATTCGCCCCACCCCGCCACGGCGCTTGCGCGCCCGACCGCCGCAGCCGCCCCCTCGCCTGCGCAGGATGGCTATTTCGCCCTATGCGCCGGTTGCCACGGCCGCGACGGCCAAGGCGTGCCGCACGTCGCCCCGGCCCTGCACGGCAACAGCAGCCTGCGCGATGCGAACCCGCACAACCTGATCGTCGCCATCCTCGACGGCTTGCCGGAGCACGACCTCCCAGGCCTGGAACGCATGCAGGAGATGCCGGGGTTCGGCGATCAGCTCGACGACGCTCAAGTCGCCGAACTCGCCGCCTGGCTGCGCGCCCGCTACGGTGGCCGCGACGAGCCGGTGCCGGCCGATCGGGTACGCGCGCTGCGTGCGGCAACGCCGGAGTCAGGCCATCGTTGAGGCCTGCCTGCGCTTAAGTCGTGGGCGGCGCGTGCGCGCCTGCCTCAATCGTCGTAGGCCTGGGTCGATGGCGTTTCGACGATGCGGGGATCGTCGTGACGCGTGGCGTAATCGCGCGGGCTGACCAGCTTCATCGCGCAGTCTGCCGGGTCGCCTTCGATAAAGATCGCGGCGCCGCGCAGTTGCGCATGCACGGCCTGTTTCGAACGTCGGCCATCGCGGGTGAAGTAGGTCGCTCGGTGGCCGCGCAGCACCACCGCATTGGCGCCTTTTTCCTGCGCCACCTCGGCGAGACGGTTGAAAGCGAGCCGGTAACTCACCGCCGTCGGCATACGGTCGATCGTGCCCTCGCTGACCCGGCTGCCGGCTTCGATCTCGACCGTATCGAGCTTCCGATGCGCACAGCTCGGCGCTTCGACGATCACCGGCGGCGTCGCCAAGGCCGGCATCGCCCACATCAAGCCGCATACCGCAACAGCGCACGACAGTCGCAAGTCCATAGCTCGTCCCCTGGTGGCCGGTCCGCGCGGACCGCATGCCCTGGACTATAGCGGCAAGCGCTGAGGCGATTTGTAACAGTTCTCGATGCTGTCGCCGGGCGTCGGCTCGGCCATTCGCCGCAAGTCGAAGCGCCCGAGCGTTTCAATCGCGGCCTCATCGAAGCGCTCGCGGCGCTCCGCGGCCGCGGCTTGTGACCGAAGGAAATCCAGTCAGACGCCGCTTCTACCCCTAAGCCATCGCAGCCGCACGATTACCGCTGCCATTACGTCATCGTCACCGTTGCGGTTGCTGTGCGCGGCATCGTGCACGCGATGCAAGTGAAGACCCGGAGGCCGGCGCGCAGGGATGCGCGCCGTTTTTCATCGGGACAGGGATGTCCCGTATGAAAAATCACCGCGTCGGCAACGAACGTGCGGGCCTGTGATTCAAAAGAAAGCAACTTCTTTGGTCACCTTTGACCGAAGGGAATCCAGACGGACTTTTGTTGCTTATGACTGAGAAAGTAACCCGCCGCTTTAGTGGCGGAAGCTTTTGGCGTTTCATCCTGATCTTGCTTGAAAGAGGCGCCGCAAGGCCATCGCAGCGCGGTCGCGGCTTGCGCCGCTCCTACAGTGGGCTTCCCAAGACGACGCCGCGCCGATCCTCGCGCCGCCGCAATCTCGCGCAATCTCGATGTTGCGCCGCGCCATAGCGCGTCGGCATGGTCGGCAATGACCTGCGATGAACCTCAATGTCCTTAAGACATCGCTCTATGTCACTGTTTTTCAAGATCAACAAGTTTCGTTTCGCGCTGCGACGCAGCAAATTCCTTCGCATTCGGCGAACGTTGTCATGCCGTTCTGTGAACCACAGCGCAAAGGCTTGAATGACGAGTTGACAACGTTGTCACGCGAGCCCAGTTTGCCCACCAGCGAGCAGGCGCCCGTCCGGGCGTACCCAACGCAGCGTCATCGCAGGGAGGATGCCGAGGGATCGCGGCCCAGCCGCACAGCGACACCGCGTACGACCGGCCTATCGCACCGGTCGCGCCGCCACGGCGGCAGTACGCCGCAGGACCGCAGCACAGCGCACGACGGCGCGAGCGCCGATCACTCGAGGAGGCACGAGCCTCCCATGCAGAACGGAAGGCCACGGCCTTTCTTCAAACACGGCGGGGAACTGCCGCTGGCCGGTCATGGCCGGCACTGTCTTGACTATGCACGGGAGAGAGGAAGCATCATGAGACACGCACGGTCCGCCAACCTGCTGTTGCTGTCCGCCATGCTCGCCGCGTCGTCGCTATCGACGGCGTATGCGCAGGGCGCGTCCTGCACCGGGGTTCCTGCCTGGAACCCATCCACGATCTACAACGCCGGCGACAAGCTGACGTATCAGAACCACCTCTACCAGGCCGCCACCCAGATCTGGAACACGCCGCCGACGCATTGCCCGAGCTGCGGCTGGTACGTCGATCTGGGCGTCTGCGGCACCGGTCCCGGCAATCAATCGCCGACCGTTTCGCTGACCGCACCGAGCAACGGCGCCAACTACAACGCCGGCGCCAACATCGCCGTCAGCGCCAACGCCGCCGACAGCGACGGCAGCATCGCCAGCGTCGAATTCTTCCGCGGCACCGCCTCGCTGGGCGTCGACACCAGCTCGCCCTATGGCGTTAGCTGGAGCAACGCGACCGCAGGCAACCACAGCTTCACCGCGGTGGCCAAGGACAACCAGAACGCGACCACCACGTCGGCCGCGGTCAGCATCACCGTCGGCGCCGGCCCGACCGACACCACGCCGCCGAGCGTGCCGAGCGGCCTGTCCTCGCCGTCGCAGACCTCCAGCAGCATCGCGCTGGCCTGGAACGCATCGACCGACAACGCCGGCGGCAGCGGCGTGGCCGGTTACGACGTTTACCGCAACGGCAGCCTGGTCGGCTCGCCGACGGGCAACAGCTACGTCAGCAGCGGCCTGGCCGCGAGCACCAGCTACAGCTTCACCGTGCGCGCGCGCGACAACGCCAGTAATGCCTCGGCGCAGAGCGCATCGTTCAGCGCGACCACCAAGCCGACCGGTCCGGGCGGCAACAAGAAGGTGATCGGCTACTTCGTCCAGTGGGGCATCTACGGTCGCGGCTACCGGGTCAAGAACATCGACACCAGCGGTTCCGCGGCGAAGATGACCCACATCAACTACGCCTTCGGCAACGTCCGCAACAACCGCTGCGAAGTCGGCCTGACCATTCCGTCCGATCCGAACACCGGCGTCGGCGGCGATGCCTTCGCCGACTACACCAAGGCCTTCCAGGCCGGCGAAAGCGTCAGCGGCGCGAGCGACACCTGGGATCAGAAACTGCGCGGCAACTGGAACCAGCTCAAGCAGCTCAAGGCCAAGCACCCGAACCTCAAGGTGCTGATCTCGCTCGGCGGCTGGACCTGGTCGCGCGGCTTCTCCAGCGCGGCGCGTCCGGAGAACCGCCAGGCCTTCGTGGCCTCGTGCGTCGATGCCTACATCAAGGGCAACCTGCCGGTCACCGATGGTGCGGGCGGCCCGGGCGCGGCAGCCGGCGTGTTCGACGGCATCGACATCGATTGGGAATACCCGGTCGCCTGCGGCATCTCCTGCGGCGTGCCGGAGGACAAGGCCAACTTCAACGGCCTGATGGCCGAGTTCCGCAAGCAGCTCGATGCGGTGCGTCCGGGCCTGTTGCTGACCGTCGCGGTCGGCGCCGGCATCGACAAGATCCGCGTCACCGACCCGGCCGCGTATCACCAGTACCTCGACTTCATCAACGTGATGACCTACGACTTCCACGGTGCGTGGGATCCGAAGACCAACCATCACTCCGCCCTGTTCGCCTCGCCGAACGATCCTTCGACCGGCGACCAGAAGTTCTACAACTCCAACGACGCCATCGAAGCCTTCCTGTCGCGCGGCGTGCCGGCCTCCAAGCTCAACCTCGGCATCGGCTTCTACGGCCGCGGCTGGACCAACGTGCCGAATGTGAATAACGGCCTGTACCAGAGCGGCACCGCGGCACCGGGCACCTACGAAGCCGGCATCGAGGACTACAAGGTCCTCAAGAACCTCGCCGGCACCGTCCACACCGACGCCAACGCCACTGCGACCTGGAAGTACAACGGCACCACGTTCTGGAGCTACGACACCCCGGCGCTGGTCACGCAGAAGATGAGCTACGTCAAGGCGCAGAACCTCGGCGGCGCGTTCTTCTGGGAGTTCAGCGGCGACGACGCCCAGGGCAGCCTGGCCACCGCGGTCAGCGACGGCCTGAAGTAAGACGGCCTGAAGTAAGACGGCATGAAGTAAGACGACATGAAGTAATCCGCATCCGGCAATGCCCCCTCCCCTCGCGGGAGGGGGTTTGCGGATCAGGACATCGAATCGCGCATCGCACCCCTGGGTGCAAGGTCGCAATCGTTCCATGAGGCATGGTTCAACGAAGGCACGCCGCTTGGCGCGTCCTCGGTACAGTTTTGCAAAGCCGCGGCGAGCGATACGTCGCGGTGATATGCAACGGAGCGCCGATCATCCCCCCGATCGGCGCTCCGATTTCGTTTTTTGGGGCGCGTGATCGGGTCCGGTCTTTCCGCAGGACGCCCTTGTAGGAGCCGCGTGAGCCGCGACCGCGGGACGTGCAGAGGCTGCGCCGCCGTCGTCACTCATAGAAGCCACAGACTGTCGCGGGGTAGGAGCGACGCGAGTCGCGACCGCGCCACACCGGTCTCGTTGTGCAACTTTCCGTTAGGTAACGGCAACGGCAAAGCTTCCGTCCGCTGACGCGGCCGGGTTACTTTCTTTTGCTAAGCCCAAAAGAAAGGTAACCAAAGAAAAGGGCTCTCCTTGCAAGGGCACAGGCCACGAGTGCGACGCCCGCGCCGGGATTTTCCGATAAGACGTACCTGTCTTATCGGAAAACGCCGCACGTCCTGTGCGGCGCCCTCCGGGTCTCCACTTGACCGGAAAAGCGGCAAAGCAGATCAAAATCTCGGCAACCGCAACCGCAACCGCGAATCTCGCTCCAAGGGTAGGAGCGGCGCAAGCCGCGACCACGCAACCACGGTCGCCCGCGCCGCCAGCTGCTGATTCGCGGTCGCGGCCTGTTAGCGAAGGAAATCCAGTCGGACGCCGCCCCTACCCCAACACCCCGACCGAGCCGCCGTAGCGGTTGCGGTTGCGGTTGCTGTTGCTATTGCTATGCGTCGTCTCGCACTAGCGAAGGCAATCGAAGACCCGGAGGGCGGCCTGCATGGATGCAGGCCGTTTTTCATCGGGACAGGGATGTCCCGTATGAAAAATCCCTGCGTCAGCATCGCTCGTGCGGGCTGGTGATTCAAAGAAAAGCATTTTTCTTTGGTTACCTTTCTTTTGTTGCTTATGACAAAAGAAAGTAACCCGCCGCTTTAGTGGCGGAAGCTTTTGGCGTTTGATCCTGATCTTGCTTAGTTGATTCGCCGCAAGACCGAAACCACGCGGTCGCGGCTTGCGCCGCTCCTACCCTGCGAAAGCACGCCGCTTCGATGAGCGACATCGGCCTTGCTGCCTCTTTGCGTCCCGCGGTCGCGACTTGTAACCGTAGGAAATCCCTGTGGGACCCCTCACCTGCCCTTGCAAGGAGCGCTGCCGCGCGGAAAAATCACCCCACCAGACGCAATACATCGTCTAACAAGCCGGCGGCGGTGACTTCGGCGCCCGCGCCCGGCCCCTGGATCACCAGCGGCTGGACTTTGTAGCGATCCGACCAGATCGCGACCTTGTTGTCGGTGCCCGCACCGCCGGCCAACGGATGATCGCCCGGCAAAGATTCCAGACCGACCCGCGCCGAAACGCGGCCGTCGTCGTGGCGTTCGAGACGGGCGATGAAGCGCAGCTTTTCGCCGTTCTTGTAGGCCTCGGCATAGCGCTCGCGCAAGGACGCATCGAGCGCCGGCAACGCAGCGTCGACGCCGTCGCGCGACAGAATCGCCAGCTCCGGCGGCACCAGCGAGGACACCTCGACGTCGCCGGCGTCCAACGCCACGCCGGCGGCCCGCGCAAGGATCAGCAGCTTGCGCCGCACGTCTTCGCCGGACAGGTCGTCGCGCGGGTCGGGCTCGGTGTAGCCGGCATCGCGCGCCTGGCGCACCAGCGCCGAGAACGGGCGCATGCCGTCGTAATGATTGAACAGCCAGGCCAGCGAGCCCGACAGCACGCCGGCAATCGCGTGGATGCGGTCGCCGCCGGCCTGCAGTTCGCGCAGGCTGCGCAGCAGCGGCAGCCCGGCGCCGACGGTGGCGCTGTCGCCATAACCGCTGGCGCCCTGCGCACAGGCTTCGCGGATCGCACGCCAGCGCGCCAAGGAAGTGCCCTGGCCGATCTTGCAGGCGGTAACGACATGGATGCCCTGCGCTAGCCACTGCGCATGCTGTTCGGCGACGGCTTCGCTGGCGGTCGCATCGATCACCACCCGTGCGCCGTCGCCTTCGAGCGCTGACGCGATATCGCTCAGCGCACTGGCCTGTGAGGAATCGGCCAGGATGGCGACCGCCTGTTCCGGCGCAAGGCCGTCGAGGCCGACCGCGGCACGCCGCGAGTTCGCCACGTGCACCAGCGACAGGCGTTCGCCGAGCGCGGTGCCGCGCCACGACGCCAGCCGCGCGGATCACCGCGCCGCCGACCGTGCCGGTGCCGA